>NZ_CEVWQM010000020.1:0-75005 GCF_982386235.1 Desulfotomaculum sp.
GTCCAAAGGTTTCACTGAAGACAGCGGACTCAATGTTGGAGATTTCGGCAATGATCTCACTGAAACCAGAGGTCAGGTTGCTAATTTCGGTCAGGATGCCACCAACAGCGGTCTCGATGAAAGAGATTTCGGATTTGATTTCCGGCAAACCAAAGGTTGGGTTGAAGATTGCAGATTCGATATTGGAAACTTCCGCCTTAATCTCACTGAGTCCAAAGGTTTCACTGAAGACAGCGGACTCAATGTTGGAGATTTCGGCAATGATCTCACTGAAACCAGAGGTCAGGTTGCTAATTTCGGTCAGGATGCCACCAACAGCGGTCTCGATAAAAGAGATTTCAGATTTGATTTCCTCTAAGCCAAAGGTTGGGCTAAATACAGCAGATTCAATGGCAGAG
Organism: Desulfotomaculum sp.; assembly: GCF_982386235.1. NCBI lineage: Bacteria > Bacillati > Bacillota > Clostridia > Eubacteriales > Desulfotomaculaceae > Desulfotomaculum > Desulfotomaculum sp. Next base: position 399 of record NZ_CEVWQM010000020.1, read on the forward strand.
ATTTCTGATTTAATATCCGATAACAAAGCACCTGGGCATTCAACATTAAGTGTGCTTACAATGGAGAGTATTTCGGATACTTCGGATTTAATTTCTTCCAGACCAAAGGTGGGGTTGAAGACTGCGGATTCGATATTGGAAATCTCAGCCTTAATCTCACTAAGCCCAAAGGATGGGTTGTTAATCTCGGTCAGGATGCCACCGATAATGCTCTCGATGAAGGAGATTTCAGACTTAATTTCTGGCAGACCAAAGGTTGGATTAAAGATACCATTCTCGATGTTTCTTATTTCACGCTTAATTTCTGGTAAACCAAAGGTGGGACTAAATACGCCCCTTTCGATGTTGCGTACTTCTCGTTTAATTTCCTGTAAGCCAAAGGTTGGACTGAAGATGGCACATTCAATATTTCTAATTTCCCTTTTAATTTCCTGTAAGCCAAATTTCCTGTGATTTAACAAGCAGAAAATAAGTTTTAGCTTAATACAGGTAAAAATAAAGCACTTTAACAATTTGTCATCATGGGGGGGTTGTGGTTTGCAAGGATTATGAGGTTTACAGGGATTATGGGGGGTACAGGAATCATTCCATGCTCCATCATTGCAGCCACAGTGGCTGCCAAAATCATCAAAATCACCAAAATCATTGGACCCTGCCCAATCGAGCATATTACCCCAATCCTGTGCATTCCCCCAATCGTCCCCAAAGCCTAAGGATTGTTCTAATTTACTTAGGCTACTGGATAGATCTTCAATGATTTGCTCTGCAATGTCATCGGGCAAACCATTTGGGTAGGACTTAAGCACATGGTCGGGAATATCACCGGTTAAATCTTGGGCGGAATAATTTGGGACCTTATCAAGCATGGATTCAACCATTGTTTTGATATGTTTCTTGAACTCCGTTTGATTCATTATAAAAAGTACCTCCTTTCCGTATTCATGTTAATTTATTCCACTAACCTGGAATCCGTTACACCATAAACTAAAAAAACACCCGAAGCGGGTGTTTTTCTAGTTTAATTTTTATGCGATGGGAACCTGCTGTTTTTGTAAAATTTTCAAAATCACGGTTATCGTCATTTTTTCTTCTACTTCTTTGAAAAATTTTTCTTCAAAGGGAAGATTCATACCACAGGGGCGTTGGCGATTTAGATATTCGGTGTAATCTAAGACCCTTGCACTAATTAATTCACAGTAAGGTAGTTCATTAAAGAATTCTTGACTTACCTGATTGTATTCAGAAAAATCGCCGGAAAGTAAATGATCTTTTTCGGCAAAGCCAGGGCCGGATAGTTGTTCGGTGCGGAAGAACTCAAATTCTTGTGTCGTATTTGTTAGCAAAGTAGCTGGTGGTGTTGTAAAGGTAACCGATGTCATACAACTAAAGGGAACATCCACGGTGCAGTGACGAAGGTCACCACATACTCCTTCGTGATTTGAGCAAAGGCGGGTAGAATAATCGATGTTTTTACGGACAAATCCTTTAATGGAAAGCATGGCGGGACCAGTGATGGCACCCGTGCCATTGGGATCTTGCAACAGCAAGCATTGAGTAACCTTTACCTTGTGCTTGATGAATTTTACTTCCAGCGCTGGTTCCGGTAATTTAATGATGGAGTTTACTGGAATAGTAATTTGCAATTCGGACAAAACCACGGGAATTTTTACAGTAACAGGTAATGTAGCAACAGGTATGGTTATAGAAGGAAATGTACTGGAACATTGACATTGTGTTCCACCAGTAACAATTTTACTGGGTTTAAAGGGTGGGCAGCATCCTGACATATTATCAAACCTCCTTTTATATGATACTGCATGTTATTCAACATAGGTAAGGTTTGATACAAAAAATTGGAAGAGGAGCCAAAAAAACTAATTTTAGGAAGATAATCTCTTATCAACCATGCTTTTTTAACAAACCCCTATAAACTAGTTTCACAAAGCACGACATCAGCTTTAAGGGTACCTTAGGCTGAAGGTTGATAACTAAAGTATAAATACAATTTTTTTAATATAAAATTTAAAATTGGTAACATATTCCTATTAAGTTAAATACTATATGGTAAGAAATGTAAAACAAAATAACCAGGGACTAAATCCCTGGTTACGTCTTGAAAAAACCTTGGCTGTCTGATTAATTGCTAGGGAGTACCATTGGTAATGGGTACTTGTTGATTTTGCAGTACTTTAAGAGTAATGTAGAGAACCATCTTTTCTTCCACTTGGGAAAATTCTTTTTCTTCAAAGGGAATGGTGGTATTTGGTCTCGTGCGGTTAAGGTACTCATCATACTCAACAATTCTTGCATTGATCAGTTCGCAATAGGGTAATTCTGTAAAGAATTCTTCACTAACTTGGTTATACTCTGAGAAATCACCGGAAAGAAGATGGTCTTTTTCGGCAAAGCCCGCATTACGGGGTAACTTTTCTCTGCGGAAAAATTCAAACTCATCCCGGGTATTGGCAATGGGGGCTTGGGGTGGTGTAGTAAAGGGAATGGTTGTTGTGCAACTGTAAGGCACATCAACTGTGCAGTGACGGATATCGCCGCAAACCCCTTCAGCGTTGGAGCAGGACCGGGTAGCATAATCAATGTTCTTACGTACAAAGCCCTTAAGGAATAAGGTTCCTGTGGTGGTTTCTACTGGAACGCCGCCCACGGTGGGTTCTTGCAGCAGCAGGCATTGGGTTACTTTTACACGCTTCTTAATATTTTTGATTTCCAGTGCTGGTTCCGGTAAAGTGATGACGGAATCCAGATTTACCTTTACAGTTATCTCTGATATTACCACAGGAATTTTAACTGTAACAGGCAAAGTAGCAACTGGTATGGATACGGCTGGAAATGTACTGGCACAGGTTGGCTGGGAGCCACCGCCAATTACTTTAACACATGCTTGCTTACAAAAAGCATCATTATTGGACATGTCTCTAATCCCCCTTAATGTTTTATAGTGCATGGTATTCAAATCAAACCAATGGTGTTACATTATGGGAAAAAATCAAGAAAAATTTGTTCTGCAAGCTATTTTCTGTTAACTATGGTTCATGTGTAATCCTTGGGGCAATCCTTTGTGGTATTTGCAAATCCATCGTTATCCAAAAATTCCTCCATTGCCTGCTGTAACTTTACGATATTATCCAATTCGCAATGAATATTATCTTCGGAGTTCCCCTGTTGAACGGAGTCCTCTTCGATTATGGAAACCTCCTCAGATTCTATCCCCTCAGATTCTTCCTTCATCATTTCATCGTCTTGGTCTACCGTTTTTGGAGGTACGATGGGGGGCGGCGGTGGTTGAAAGGGAGAAAGCAAAACCTGTTGATTTTGCAGTAGTTTAAGGGTTAGGTTAAGAACCATTTTTTCCTCGATTTGTTCAAATTCCTTCTCTCCGATAAGGGCTTCTTCATTATCAGGGTGGGATCCCTCAATAAATTCATCGTATTCGAGTATCTTGGCACTGATCATTTCACAATAAGGCAATTCGTTAAAATGTTCCATGCTAATTTGGTTAAATTCACTCATATCTCCGGAAAGAAGTTGGTCCTTTTCAGAAAAACCCTTGCCTTGTAATTTTTCTTTACGACTAAACTGGAACTGACTAACACTATTTTCCAGTATCGGTAAAGGTAAGGTTTGATAGGTAACAGTAGTTACACAGTTAAAAGGAACGTCCACCGTACAATGACGGATATCGCCACAAACACCTTCAGAGTTCGTACATTGTGAAGTTGCATAGTCAATATTTTTGCGGATAAAGCCCTTTATGAAGAGGTTACCTGGATTGGTAACCGTTCCAGGTTCCTGGAGCAGTAAACATTGGGTCAGCTTTACATTTTTCTTAATTTCTTTTATTTCTAAGGCGGACTCAGGAAGTTTGATCGTGGAATTTAAAAATAACTGTATCTGAAACTCTGATAAAACCACCGGGATTTTAGCTTTAAATGGGCCAACAATTGGTAAGAGATTACCGCTAAATATCTCACTGGTACAATTATTTAAAATTTGACCAGTGACCTTAGCACATTTTTGGAGATTAGACGATTCTTTTTTGTGTGGAAAGATTTCTGTTTTTGTTACTTTAGATTCAGCTAAAGGGGCCACGGCCTTCTCAGGATCGTCAAATATTGCAAGGGCTTTAATTTCTTGAGTTATTTCTAGGGGTTCTTCTTTTATTTCTAAGGAGTCCTCTTTTTTAGGTAAAACATCTTTAATTTTATCGAAGGTCTCTGCCTTTATCCATTTTGCGGAGATAATATCGAGTTGAGATAATTCCTCCAAATCAACACGGATATCATCCATGATTTCTGGTTCAAGAATTTGATAAATGTCCTCATCCGGGACAAAGGCTTGAGTGATCTGTGAATCACGAGATTCATCTTCAAAGGCATCTTCCTGGTTCCTCTGGCTTGGCATAATGTCCTCTTTAAGGACTTCCTCTTTAAGGACTTCAATCGTTTCACTTTCCTTTTCATCATTAGGGCTGCTATAAAAGGAGCTATTTTGTATGTTTGGGTTTACCTGGACTAATAATTTTTCAAATTCCTTTAGTATTTCTTTATTTGTATATTGACTTCTACCAGGTAGGAAGAAGTTTTTAAAATCAAACATGTCTATCCTCCTCCAACTTTTTATAACATGCTATTCAAGACTGTTTGAACAGGTTATTGAAAATCTTTAAAAATTAAGATTATTGTCAATTACTTTTTAAATACTATCGTTGCAAAAATGAAGCTGACGATACCGGCAGCTTCATTTTTTTGCAATTATTATAGTTGACCCTGGAAGTAAATGTTAAGTGTGATAGCACTGGCAGCATTTACGGCACTGTAATATAACCGTGCATATTTTAGGAAAGTAGTATTGACAAAGGTTTGCATGCTGTTTTGGTTAATGGTGGTGTTGCTTACATCATCAATCCAATGAATGTTGTCGGGGCTTATTTGCAGTTTAACCAGTGCCTGGGCGTTTTCCTCAAGGGAAGCATTAATCACCCCGTAGGTCCAGGCATTGACCGTAAAGATATTTGTTTCAGCGATGGGACCGCCGTTTACATCCGCGTTATCTGCCACCACGATAATTACTTCGGTGGTACCGATAGCTGTATTAACTGAACCAGTTACCAACAATCCGCCCGCAGGAGGTGTAATGGCTAACCCATCAGCAGAGGCTGTGACGGTGAGTCCATGGGCAGGTGCGGTGATGGCCAGCCCCGTTGAGGTGATGGCTAAACCGCTCGCAGGAGGTGTAATGGCTAAACCATCGGCAGAGGCTGTGACGGTGAGACCATTGACAGGTGCCGTGATAGCCAACCCCGTTGAGGTGATAGCTAAACCGTCCGTAGGCGGTGTAATGGCTAAACCAGTTGATGTAATTGTCAGATTACCGCTGGAATCGGTGTTTAATGCGGTATTATTGCCCCCATAAATCTTGATGCGAGCGTAATCCGGATTGTCCTGAAAAATTTTAAAGTTAGGCATATTGTGCTGCCCCCTTTGTTAAATTTTACCTCACCTTAGAATATTTCGGTGGATTGTAGAAAGTTACACTTTTTATGCATATTTTAAAAAAGAATGTTAATTTTAAGGGAGTATTCGCGATGGCAAACCAGATTAGTTTATGCATGATTGTTAAAAATGAGGAAGCAAACATTGGTAGGTGTTTACAAAGTGTAACTGGCGTTGTGGATGAAATGATTATTGTTGATACTGGTTCAACCGATCGGACATTAGAGATTGCAAAGGGATTGGGAGCTAAAATCTTTCACTATGAGTGGAACGATAATTTTAGCGAAGCTAGAAATTATTCACTGGAGCAGGCAAAATCAGACTGGATTTTATTCTTAGATGCAGATGAGGAATTGACGAATGAGAGCAAAGGTAATTTGGAAAAATATGTTGGGGAAGAAAAGTGTGAGGGGTATTTTATTAAAATAATTAATTATATAGGCAAAGAGGGGTGGGTAGAAACCTGCCCTGACTTGGTGTTCCGCCTCTTTAGAAATAAACCGCAGTACCGCTTTCACGGTGCTATTCATGAACAAATTGCCGATGTAATTCTCAAAAATAATAAAACGGCATCCTATCAAATCGCTGAAGGGATTGTAATCAATCATTATGGCTACTTAGATAGTCAAATAGAAGAAAAAAATAAAAAAGAAAGAAATCTAAAAATCATAGAAAAGGAAATGTCAGAAAGCCCAAATAACTACATTTTACAATATCACTATGGGATTGAATTATTTCGTTTAGAGAGGTTTGCAGAGGCTGCAAAGGTCCTCATACAGGTGGCTAACCAAACGGACACCGGTACAATTTACTTCCCTAAGCTGTTAAGATATATCGTTCTTTCTTATTACTCAGCCAAACAGCCGGCAAAGGCCCTGGAGGTAGTGCAGCTTGGCAGCAGATTTTTTCCTCACTATGCGGATCTTTATCATTATGCCGGCCTATGTTGTCTGGACCTAAAACGTTATAAAAAAGCCGCTGAATTTTTCCTGCAGGCTGTGGCCTTGCCGGAACAGCCGCCCCAATTTGCATCCTTTGCCGGGGTCAGGGGCTTCCGTTCCTACTATTATCTCGGTCAAATTGCCGAAAAGTTTTTAAACCTTGAAGAAGCTCTGCAACACTACCTGGCTAGTCTAAGGGATAATCCTCATTTTATCTATTCACTGGAAAGGATTATAAAGATACTAGAGCCCCGTCAAAACCCAGATTACACGAAGGAATGTTTAGAGAAGGTTCTTGATTTCAACAGTACCCAGGCCATGTTGGCACTCTCCAATATTTTTTATGACCAGGGTGCTTATCCGTTATGCCTTGAATTTATTGACCAGGTTATTGCCCGGGGAATTGTCTCAGGGGAAATTATGCTCCGGAAAGCCTTTTGTTTGATTCAAAGGAGAAGGGATCTTGAGGCACTAAGAATTTTAGGGGAGTTTACCCCGGAAAGCCCTCTTTACCACCTGGTTAAATTTAATGAGTTATTTTGTTATTGGGTTCAAGGTAAGAAAAAAAAGGTTCGCGGGATAGCGGATACTTTCCTAAGCATGGGACTTTCGGAGGATACAGAAAGCATTCTTAAATTGATGTTGAAATGCCAAGAGAAGAGAAAGACAGCACGAAAAATTCATATTGGGACGGATGGCGTTGCTCTGCTGTTGGACATTGTTAAGAGACTGCTTGATTTAGGGCAAATTGAAAGGGCTTCTGAGATGCTGGCCGGAGTTGTTCCCAGATGCCTGGAGGATAAGAAACGGGATTTTATTCTAATTTTCTATGAATATGGTTACCATGAAAAAGCGGTTGAATTAATTGAGGAGCATTTAGAACTTGAACCCACAGGAGAGGGACATTTTCTTCTGGCTGAGATATACAGCAAGCAAGAACGTTACGTTGAGGCCGAGCTGCATTACCGCTATGCATTAGAAATGGAGCCGGACGTACCCCATTATTATATGAAGCAAATTGAGTTTTACGAGCAGTGGAGGAAGGTTCTAAGGACAAATTCTTCGGATAATAACGAGGGTATAGCGGATGGAGGGGCATTTAAACATGAGTGAAATGACCATAAGTTTAGCTATGATCGTTAAAAATGAGTCCTCCCGTCTGAGTACCTGCCTGGAAAGTGTCAAAGCTCTAGTTGATGAAATTGTTATAGTGGATACTGGCTCTACCGATGATACCCCTCAGATCGCATACCAATATACTGAGAAGGTATACTTTTATGCGTGGCAGGGGGATTTTGGTGCTGCCCGTAACTATGCCATTTCCCAAGCATCCGGTGACTGGATCCTTTCCCTTGATGCAGATGAGGCATTGATTTGTGATTTTGTTAACCTTAGGGATTTAATCAGAAGTGACAAAAATGTTGAAGCATACATGGTACCCCTTGAACATCCAATTAACGAACAAACCGGGGAATTCAATAACTTTCTAGTTCTTCGCTTGTTTAGGCGGAAAGCGGATTATTATTTTATGGGCAGGATTCATGAACAGATCGTTGTTAACAACCCGGAGGTAGTAGCCGTAGCAGAGGGCATAAAGATTAAACACGGGATGCTATCGTCAAAGGAACGCAACAAGAAGAAGAGACGAAACCTGATCGCATTAAGGAATGAAAGTAGCCATGATCCCGAGAATTCATTTGTTAATTATTATCTGGGTGTGGAGTGGCTAGGTCTAGGCAAACCAAACCTGGCTCTACCATATCTGGAAAAAGCTTATAGAGATTTAACGGATGATTCCATTATGTTTAAGTCAGCCGCCTTGCGCTATTTACTGACCTGTCTGAACCTAATGAAGGAGTTTGACAAAGTCATCATCCTGGGTCAGGCAGCAGCGTTACGTTACAAGGGCTATCCAGATGTTTATTACCTGACCGGCTGTGCCTTGGAGGAAAAGGAAGAATATAAACTGGCCATTAAATGGTTTAAGCAAGCTACCCAATGTGATGCACCGGCAGCACTTTTTAGTCACCAACAGGGTACAAATGATTTTTTAGCCTATTATCATTTAGGCTTTTGTCACGAAAAAATTAATAGCATGCAAGGTGCCGAACAGTGTTACGAGCAAGCAATCAATCACAATAACCAGTATCACTATCCGAGCAACGGCTTGTTTCTGGTTAAACTTTATCGATGCGGTTGGAACGATACATTACAATACTTCAGAGAAAAAAACTTCTTTAATAATCCTCGCATAGCCCTAACAGTGGCTGAGCTCTTTAATAGAATGAAATTACCCCAGTATGCCAAACAGTGTTTAGTGGAGATGAAGGATCAGTTTGAACCAACCATTGAACTTCTATACGGCCTGGGAAAGTACCATATTTTATCTGGCGACATAAAGCAAGGCCTAGACTTTATGGAACAAGTGCCCGATGAGAGTGACCTTTACCTTGAGGCCAAAACATATATGGCACTGGGGTTACTCTTAAAGGGGAATTACCACTTGGCTAGGACGATGAGTTTAGAGCTTTGGAGGAAAAAAGAGCATCGATTTGCTGCCAGGGTGCTTAATCATTTGAGTCAGTTTGTTCATAGGGGTTTGCCCTTTGACAATTATCTGAAATATGAAAAGGAAGATGTCATCACCTTTTATCTAAAATTACTTGCTATCTGCCATGACTATCTGCCGGACTATCCCAGCAGGGATGTTTCTCAGATACACAATCTTTTGACAACATTGCAAAGGGCGGTAACCTTTCTTCCTGGGGGCGGCCACAGACTGAATCGTTACTACTTAGAAAAAATGAATGAAATAAAAGGGTTTGTTGATTATAAGTTTTAAAGTTGGTGAATGGCAAATTGTCAGGAAAAACCGTGAGTCTGTGTTTGATCGTAAAAAATGAAAGAGAACGTTTACTCAATTGTATTAATAGTGCGAGACAAATTGTTAATGAGGTTGTCGTGGTAGATACGGGCTCCACAGATGACACCGTTGGGATTGCCAGGGCAGCAGGGGCCAGGGTATTTAGCTATGCCTGGCAGGGTAACTTTTCTGATGCGAGAAACTATGCTTTGGAGCAGGCTACAGGCCAGTGGATACTGGTACTGGATGCAGATGAGGTTCTGGCACCGCTGGACGTGAATTACTTTAATAAGCTGCTTGCCGCTGATCAGGTTGAAGGTTACTTCGTTTCGATTCAAAGTTATCAGGGCGATGGCGGAGAGATTATGACGGACAATGTTGTCAGACTCTTTAAAAACAACCCCTTATACCGATTTAGCGGTGCTATTCATGAACAGGTGGCACCGTCCATTCTCAAAGAAACGGCTGGAAAGGGTCTGCGGGCCTGCTCCCTCCTTATTAACCATTTCGGCTATCTTGATATTGAAATCAAAAAGAAGGAAAAATTTAAACGTAATACCTTCATTATTATCAAAGAGCTGGAAAAAAGCCCCGCTGATCCCTTTCTTTTATATTCTCTGGCCTTGGAATATTTTCAGCGGGGTTTGATAGCCGAGGGTGTTAAATGTTTGGAAAAAGCTCTCCCACAAATGAATGGATCAGAGGGCTATTACCAGGATGTTATCGTTGCCACGGCTAACGGTTTATTAAATCTTGGCCAATTGGATCCATTATTTAGGTTCCTAGAGGAGTTTTTGAAGGTATTTCCCAATCACCAACAGTTGCTGATATGCAGGGGTCTGGGGCAGCTGCAGGCGCAGCAGTATGCTCAGGCTACCGAAGATTTAGTAAGGTCCTTGGGAGAAGACGAAGGTAAATTTCTGCCAAGGCATCAACATCTATGTCTGGTTGGTGATGTTTTGATGTCTTTGGGGCATGTTGATAAAGCGGTGGAACTGTATCTAGCTTCATTAAAGCATGAAAGTGGGTATATCTATCCCTTAATTAAAATTGTCGATTTACTTGGGTGTGCTTATCCGTTAATTGACGAGAAATTGAGCAGAGTAATGTCCGTAAACCGATTGGATCGTTTATGGAGACAGTTATTAAAGGAGCAAAAACCTTCTTATGCAATTGTCATTATTTTTTTAGAGATTGGTTTATTGTTGAAAAAGCCTGATCCAGAATTTATGCCGAGCCAATTAGTACTTGAATTATATCAATTCGTTCATTTTGAGCCTTTTCTTAAGAGGGCATCCTTTAACTATTTATGTGTTTCGGTTAGACAGTTATATTATTATTCTTTAATGTTGGAAAAGGGCTATGCTGATTTTCCAATAAATGATCGAGTAAGCAAGTTAATGAAGGAATTAATGATTCTGTTTGTCAAGGATTACTGCCCAAGGGCTGCTGCCAAAGGTTTAAATGTCTTGGGCTGGAGTGCGTTAGGGGGGGCTGGTGCTGAAAAAGAGAGTATTGATCGGTAGTCCGATAAAACAGAAGAAAGCAATTTTGCAAGAATTTCTACATTCTTTAGAGAAGCTGGAAAGGCGTGGTCTGCAGCTTGATTTTGTTTTTATTGATGATAACAACGACCATAATTTATTGGAGCAATTTGCAAGAAAAAGGGATCATGTTTTGATTTTAAAAAATGATGGAAAGGATTTATATGTATGTGATGAAAAGACCCATCAATGGAATGAACAATTAATCTGGAAGGTAGCCTCATTTAAAAACACTTTCATCGATATGGCCATTAAGGAAGGGTATGATTATTTATTTCTTGTTGATTCAGATTTGTACCTGCAGCCTAAAACCATACGTCATCTAGTCAGCCTAAATAAGGATATTGTTTCCGAGGTCTTTTGGACTACTTGGGAACCGGAATTAGCACCCATGCCACAGGTATGGGTAGCGGATCAATACAAACTTTTTGATTCGAAAAGGGGGGAGCCCCTGGACGAAGAAGAAGTTAAAAAACGAATGATGGCGTTTATTGAGCTGTTGCAAAGGCCAGGGACCTATAAAGTTGGTGGCTTGGGAGCATGTACTTTAATTAGCAGGCAGGCCTTATTAAAAGGGGTTTCTTTTAATGAAATATACAATATCAGCCTCTGGGGCGAGGATCGGCATTTTTGTGTCAGAGCAGCGGCTTTAGGCCTGGAACTCTATGCAGATACTTTTTATCCGCCCTTTCATATCTATCGAGAATCAGAGCTGGCAGAGCTTAAAATGTATAAGAGAAAGATGGGTTTAATCAGGAAAAAAAAGCAAAGTCAGAAGGACACCGGGCAGGGAAAGGGCGACAAAATCACACTGGCCATGTTAGTACGCAATGAATCTGGCCGGTTTTTAGCGCAAGTTTTAGCTCAGGCCAGGCAATACATTGATAATGCAGTAATTCTGGATGATGCCAGCGAAGATAATACCATTGAGGAGTGCAAGCAGGCATTGGAGGGGATACCCCTGACGGTGGTTTCTAACCCGGTTTCAGGTTTTGATAATGAAGTAAGTCTCAGAAAACAGCTTTGGCAAATGGCCGTTGGGACGAAGCCAGATTGGATTCTAATACTGGATGCGGATGAGGTTTTTGAAGCCAGTGCCCCTGCAATATTAAAAAATTTAGCTAAAAGGAAAGATGTTTACTGGTATTCCTTTCGTCTTTTTGATATGTGGACGGAGCGTCATTATCGGGAAGACAGACACTGGTGTGCCCACCAATTCTTTCGTCCCTTGATGGTTCGCTATATACCAGGCCATGACTACCGGTGGCATGAAGCACCCCTTCACTGTGGCAGGTTCCCCCTTAATATAAGTGGTATGAATGGAGAGAACCACCCCTTGAGAATTAAACACCTGGGGTGGCTGAAACCAGAAGACCGCCTGGCTAAGTATTATCGCTATAAAAAATTGGACCCACAAAGCAGATATGGCATAGCAGAGCAGTATGAGTCCATATTGGATCCCTGCCCAAACCTTGTAGAATGGGTGGAGGAAAAACAAAGATGAAGAATTCCTGAAATTTTAAGTTATTACACAAAATATGCCTTTCTAACATAACGTATATAAAAGGACATGAGGTGTAGTCCCGATGTCTATTTATAACATGGGTGCCATTAAGGATACCTTTGTATTTAATGATAAATTGGCAAAGCCCCAGTGTCATTCGCCGTATCTGCCTGTTGGGAAAATCCGTTCAGGATTTATTAAAGATACAAATTATATTTCCTATGTTTTTTTTGATCTTGCGGAAGTACCTGAAAACCAAGGGATTTCTAAAGCTGCATTATATTTTTATTTTTTTGACCCACCTTTTCTGGGGTTACCGCCAGAATATCTAGGTATTCAATTATTGGCTGGACCATTTAAAGACTGTGGTACTGATTTTTATAATAGGCCGCCGATCATACCTGGAACTTTAAGGATAATACCCATTCATCACAAAGCGAATTGCTTGGTCATACCAGTTACAGATTTTGTTAAAGCCTATCGAACAGGTCGAGTTAAGAACTTCGGTTTTGCACTGGTACCCGTACATAAGGGTACGAACGGCGTTTTACTTTTCCATGGTTCCGATGGAAATGATAAACTAAAACAACCTTTACTAAAAATAAAAACCTTTACTGGTAATCCTTCTAATAAGATAAACTGGGAGAAGGTCTATGCTGTAAAGGAACAGGCAACCTATTCAAGCACAGTGGAGGTCTGGAATTACTCTGTTTTTAGTTTTATTGTTAAAAACATTGGCTCAGAGAATGTACTGATAAAACTACAGGATAGTCCTGACAACGAGACTTTCATTGATGAAGAGCCTGAAATTGAGTTGGTTCCGGGACAATCGAAGGTCGTGGTTAGCAATTTTTTTACTCGTTATCTAAGGCTTACGTTTCGCTTAAAGGTTGATAAATGTGCCGAAGGATCAATTAGGATTTGGGCACAGGGCAGACAATAAAATGTAAAAGTGCTGTTAAATTGTGCCTGGGGAATTTGTCTGGCATTAATTGTAAAAACAACTTTTAAACTTAAAGGAAAGCAACAGGAAGCTGGTACATAAAAATTGTACCGGCTTCCTGTTGCTTTTCCACCAGGGGTGGTTAGCCCCGCTCAACTGCTTTTTTCAGTGCATCATAATGTTCTTGTACATAACTTTGTGATACGCCACTGCCGTGGGGCTTGCTATTATGTAAATACATATCAAAGTGTCCAGTGACCTCATTGTCTTGAATATTTTCGATGGTTGTATGAGGCATGCCAGAGAGGGAAGCTGCAATATTTTTGCCATCAATATGAATGCAAACTGGTCTGGGTGTCCAAGTCCAAGTGTTAAAAAGACTTAGCATGATCTCCGTGTCCTCTTTAGTTAGGGGCTCCACATCACAATGATTGCTTCCCCCTAATACTTTAAGCTTTAAAACCTTCCCGGTTGCTATATCTGTAATAGAAAAGGTTCGGTTTGGTTTAAGGATATGAATGCCCTCCTCAAACCAATCAACTAATTGACCGTAACGGGCAGAAGAATTTTCCTCTAAGGCATCGCTGCGGTTGATATCGCTACCACGGGATACCGTGCCCTTTAAAACTAGTGTTTGTCCTGCATAGATAAGATCACCCTTGAGATTGTTTAACTGACGCAGGTTTTCAACGCTAAGACCGTGTTTATTTGCTATCAGCCCTAGGGTATCCCCTGGTAACACCGTATAAAGGGTATTATTTGGGCGGTAAGCTGCAACGGTAGAAGCAGGCTCAGGCTTTTCCTGGGTTATCGCCGGGGAAGTGAGAGGAAGCCAGCCATTCTGGTTGGTATTATTCGTGGTGGGTTGTATTTTTTCCTTTGCCACTGGTTGCTGGGCACCTGAAATTTCATCAAGATAAAGAACTTGTCCCACGGTAAGAGAGTCATTTTTTAAATTGTTTAAGGCTTTTATTTTCTCTACAGAAATACTATAGTTTTGGGATATTTTCCAAAGGGAATCGCCTTCTTTGACGGTATGATTGGAAGCAAAGACAGGGTTTGTGCTTAACAAAAGTGAGAACAGGAGTCCTGGTAAGATATATTTCTTTTTTATCATTTGGCAAACTCCTTTAGGCAATGTTTATATAAAGCTTCATAAATTCTACAGGATGATCCATAAATATCCATTACTACCATTTTAACGATAGGATAATGTTATTTCAAGCAGAAAAAAGTTTCGTTTTTTACTACGGTTTATCAAAGGAGATTTAAATTGAGACAGGATTTTTTATGATGGGTGAGAAATATCTATTTAGAGAACAAGATAAGATAGGTGATAAACAATGAGTAAAAACAAAATTCGCAAAAACCTTACGGATCAAGAAATGTTTGCCGGTTACAAGGAAGAGGCTACCTTTGAAAATACTTGGGAGGATACAATTGTCCATAAACCAAAAATTAAACCTGTCAAGAAAGATTCCGATCAGGAGGGCATGCATTCCTTTTTCACCCCGGAACTTCAAGAACAGGTTGGTAAAGCTTTGTTGGAACTTAAACTAGAGCTTTATAAACAGGGAATTATTGATTATCGGCTGGAGGTAAGCCGGGAGGGCAACTCAGTGGTACTAACGGCCTTCAATGCGGTTGGCAAGCAGAAGAAACCTGAAAAAGCTGTGCCGAAACGTTAAGTTTCGGCACAGCCCCTTTCTCCGTATTCCGTTTACCCTTTGCTTGTGACTGCCCGCCTTGTGTTAATCACTGTTGGGTTGAGGCGGCGATGAAACAAGCGCGTTTAATGCTTAAGCTCTAATGTCCAAACCATTCTATTTTCCATCCCGTTTGAGGAGATTCGTAAACCATACCGCAATCCCAATACTGTTCTCCGTTGATACCATCCCACGCTTCATTGTATCGAAGATCCACCGTTACCCTAAAGACCTTCGTTTTTTTATCGGGCTCCTCTTTAATCCGTTCTGTTTTCAAAATTTTTGCGAATTTCGGGTTATCAAAACTTGACTTTGTTCCAATATTGGCATCTGTTAAAGGCAGTCCGATTCTTTCGTTAAATAACGCATCGTTTGGTATATTGATCGTCAAATTCTCCAGCAGCGTTTTTTTCGAGATGCAGTATTGCGCGGTCTTAGTGTCTTTTCGATCCAGTGCCGCGAAATATTTCTCAATGACCTGTTCCGGCTGTAATTTGGATAACCTTTTTTCGACGCTATCCCTTTCAATCCTGTCCGCAAGCCATTCATAAAGCGTTTGCCCAGTCACTTTTTCAAAGCTGTTGCCTTTCAGACTGCAGGCGTTAAAAGTGCTGTGTCGACCGGCGCTGATGAAAGCGCCGATGATTTTGCCGCCGTTTTTGACGACAATGCCTCTGCAATTCTCTATCGGGTGGAACTCCTGCGGCATAGGCTCATGGATTCGGTAGATTTCTACATCAATGTTGGCGGTGGCGTATCTGTTCATGTCCAGGCCGATATCCTTTGAAAGCTCGTTATTATAGGCAAAATAATATGTACCTGGGTCAAATTCAGATAAAACTTTGATCTTGTTTAACCCATAATTTATCCCGCCAAGCTGATAATCCAGTGTCCAGCCATAGGCATGAAACAGAGCTGCGGCATCGGGGTCATCTATATGGACGGTAATGTTTGCATTCTCCAGAAACGAATCGATATAACGCGCAAAATCGGTCCCTGTTTCGTAAAGGCCGCCGTCTTTTACGATGTAAGCCTTATCATACAGCGTATCGTAGTAAAGCCCGCAGCTATATCCACCGATCTCATTTGACAATTTTATCGTATACTGATTGGTATGATTATTTTCCAAATCATCCTCTTGTGCTGACGTCCGGCTCGTTCGGAGGGTTGTATCAATATATGCCACGATTTTGGTGTCGGTTGTCTCAAACTCGTCTGCCGTCTTAAAACCCTTGTTTTCGGAATGAAACGTAATTTTCACCCTATCATAATCGGTTGCATAGGCTGTTTCCGAAAGCCCTGAAGCACTTTCCGGTAATGAGTTTGGCCGGGTGCCTTGATTTGACGGGTTTTCGAGGGTCGGTTCCATTGGCCTGCTGGCCAAAAGAAAAATGCTGATTGCGACGACAGCCACGGTCGCCGCTGCGCGTATCCAAAACGTGGGCTTTTTATAATGCAGCACATTCTTCACCCTTGCCTTTACTCCCGTTTCGCCAAAAGCCAGCGGGCTGGGAAGCCCGCTTTTTTTAGCCGACAGAGCGAGAAGGGAATGGGAATAATCGCCTCGGATGTCGGAATCATAGCGTTTCATCACACGCTCGTCCGCTGACAGCTCCATGTCCCTCGCCATCAGTGCGTAGGAAACCCAGACGATGGGATTAAACCAATGCGCGCATGTGATCAAAAAGGCCAGCGGCTTGATCAGATAATCAAGGCGTCGGATATGCGTCCGCTCATGTGCTATCACATATTCAAGCTCTTTTTCACCAAGCCCTGTGGGGATATAGATTCTGGGATGCAGAAAGCCCAGCACAAAGGGTGTTTTGATCAGATCGGTTTCGTAAACGTTGTTACTTACCAGGATTGCGGTCATGACCCGTTTTTTCAAACGCAGATAGCTGATCAGCCCATACAGCAACAGCGCAAAAATGCCAGCCAGCCAAAGATACGATCCGATTTCCAGCGCAATTTGAACAGGATTGGCGCTGTTTATGGGGCTTACGGGCGGCAGGGATTTTTCAATAGCGGTATTGACGGCATGATCGACGGCCGGTACCCCGCTTTGGATGGATGGGTTCTGGGAAAAAATGATATCGTGTGGTATGGTTTGTGGTTGCACAGGAACGGCGCTCATCGGCAATTGGATCGAAAAGGGGCAAACAAGCCGAAAGAATACCACCGCCCAAAGCGCATACGAATAGATTTTCGGTGCTTTTCTCAGGGCCGGACGGATCAGGATGACGATCAGCGCGATGAAGCTCGCGCTCAGGCTCATGTTCAGAATTCCGATCAGCAATCCGCTCATTTCGTCGCCTCCTGAATCATTTTCCTGATTTGTTCGGCCTCGTCCCGCGTGAGCTTTTTGTCCTGCAAAAACGCAGCGACAAAGCAGGGTAAAGAGTTGTCGAAGGCCTTTTCGAGTATCTGTTCGCTCTCGTATTTTTGTACCTGTATGCGTTTAACGAGGGCCGTTACAACGGCTTTCTCGTTTTTTAACACACCCCGCTCCGACAGTCGCTTGATAACGGAGTACGTAGTGGATTTTTTCCACCCGAATTTGCTCTGACACAGCTTGACAAGTTCCGTTGAGTTAATCGGCTCTTTCTCCCAGACAATACACATGAAACGGTATTCGGCGTCGAATATTTTTATGTCCCCCATTTGAAGCCCCTCCTTGCAGAGTCGAATGTGTTAGACCTTATTTTGAGTCTGACGCATTCGACCTGTATTTGTCAAGAAAAAAGTTTATTCGGGCAACCTCCTTTATCTCTCTGTATAGACGAAAACGCCTTATTCCCAGAGGATCGCCTGGAAATGAGGTGCTTTCTTTCCGTATTCAGCTTGTTAGCGGGTAGGTTCACCATTGTTTCTTGTGACTGTCCGCCTTTGGCTGGCAGTCATTTTTCTTCTTAGGCACTTATTAACAGTAAGTCAAGCAATAAAGGAAAAGGGATTTAGCCAAACAGGCACGAATTTTGAAATGGATAGTTTTACGAAGGGGGAAGCAATTTTGAGCCTTCGCTTTATCGTTGGTAGGGCAGGAAGTGGCAAGAGTCATAGCTGTTTAGCAGAGGTACAACAGAAGCTGCGGGAAAATCAGGGGGAAGGGCCCATTATTCTGTTGGTACCGGAACAAGCCACTTTTCAATATGAATACATGCTGGCCACCACCCCGGAACTGAAGGGCATGATCCGAGCCCAGGTCTTAAGCTTTCGTCGTTTGGCCTACCGGGTTCTCCAAGAGATGGGTGGGTCCGCCAGGGCCCATCTTGGTGAATTAGGTAAAAAGATGGTACTCCGGCGAATTATTGAGCGTCGTAAGTCAGAGTTGAGAATATTTCACCGGGCAGCAAAGCAGCCTGGTTTTGCCGACAGTTTGGCCAGTACCTTGTCGGAGTTAAAACTTTACAGCGTTGAACCGGGGGACTTACAAAAGGGCTTACATCATATGCAGGGTGCAAAGGGCAGTACCATTTTGGATAAACTTCAGGATCTTAATCTGCTCTATAAAGATTTTGAAGAATTTTTAGCAGATCGTTTTATCGATCCAGATGATTATTTAAATTTGCTGGCCCAGCACCTTAAGGGGTCTCCTACTGTTCAAGGAGCAGAAATATACATCGATGGTTTTACTGGTTTTACACCCCAGGAATACGGGGTGATCGAGCAAATTCTAGGTACCGCAGCCAGGGTACATGTGGCACTTTGCTTTGATCCCATTTACTTAGTGGAAGCTTGCGAGGAATTGGAGCTGTTTTACCCCACGGTGGAGACCTATCATACCCTACGGGATCTGGCTGGCTCTTTAAGAGTTCCCCTGGAGGAACCGAGATTATGCCAGGCTGATACGCCGGTTCGCTTTGCCAGGGAATCTGCCATTGCCCATTTAGAGAAAAACTACTTCAATCACCCACTGCAAGCCGGGAACACGGCCCAGGGGGTAACCCTGGTGGCCTGTGCCAACCGCCGGGCGGAGGTGGAGGCTGCGGCCAGGGAAACGATTCGCCTCTGCCGGGAAGAGGGCATGCATTGGCGGGATATTGTGATCATGCTGAGGGATTTAGCCAATTATGGTGACCTCGTCAGTACCATTTTTGCTGATTATGGGATACCTGTTTTTATTGATCAAAAAAGGCAGGTGCTCCATCATCCACTGGTGGAACTGATACGCAGTGCCCTGGAGGTGGTCTGTCAACGGTGGACCTATGACCCGGTCTTTCGCTATTTAAAAACAGATTTGGTTCCCGTACAGCGCAACGAAATAGATTGGCTGGAAAATTACGTCCTATCCCACGGCATCCGGGGTAATCGTTGGATTGACAACAGGGCTTGGACCTATCGGAAGCAGTATACCCTGGGTGAGGATCAGGAGTTTAATGACCGTGCGGCAGAGGAACTGGCCCAAATTAATCAGATACGCTATGCTGCCATTGCACAGCTAAATGATTTTTATAAAAAGGCAACGAAATGTCGTCAGGTCCGTGATATCACCACGGCCCTTTTTGAATTACTGGAATCTTTGGCTGTGGCCGAGCGTATGGAAGTTTGGGCGAAGGAAGCAGAGAAGGCCGGTCGGTTAATCGAGGCCAGAGAACATGCCCAGATCTGGGATAATGTCATCCTGTTGTTGGATGAGATTGTCGAGGCCATGGGAGATGAGGAACTGAGTTTGGAAGAATACGCCCAGGTTCTGGAGGCTGGGCTGGAAGGTTTAAAGCTGGGCCTTATTCCACCGGGACTAGATCAAGTGGTGGTAGGGACACTGGAGCGTTCTCGGAACCCCAATGTTAGGGCAGCGCTGGTGCTTGGTATCAGTGACGGTGTTTTACCGGCTCGGCCAACGGAAGAGGGATTATTTAGTGACTCTGAGCGGGAAACATTAAGGGAAAATGGTGTAAATATAGCACCGGGGATCAGAAGAAAGCTTTTTGATGAGCAATATTTAATCTATGTGGCCCTAACCAGGGCCAGTGAAAAGCTGTGGCTTAGCTATCCCCAGGCGGATGACGAGGGAAAGGCCCTTAGACCATCCCAGGTCGTGCAGCGGGTTAAGGAACTGCTGCCCCTTGTTGAAGAACATATTTTGTCAGTGGAACCGCCCGCTGCCGGGGGAGAGGGGGATCTGTCTTTTGTGGCCAGTCCGGGTCGCACCCTATCTTATTTAGCCTCTATGTTTAGAGAAACGGTGGCTGGCCATCCGGTAGATCCAGTGTGGCGGGATGTTTATTCTTGGTTTGTCCGGCACCCCCAGTATCAGGAATCCTGTGCTAGGGCGTTGGCTGGCCTCTATCATGTAAATCAGGAAACCCCTCTGCCTGCGAGCCTGGGGCGTAGATTGTATGGCCATCCTTTAAGGGCCAGTGTGTCTCGCCTGGAACGTTTTATCACCTGTCCCTTTTCCCATTTTCTAGCCCATGGCCTAAAACTAAAGGAACGCGGCCAGTTTAAATTAGCCGCACCGGATTTGGGGCAGTTCTTCCATGCAGCCCTTAAACAATTTGCGGATCAAATAAAGCTTCTAAAAATGGATTGGGGCCAATTATCCCGTACCCAGATAGTCACCCTCACCGGGGAAATAGTGGCTGAACTGGCACCTCAATTGCAAAATGAAATTCTTCTCAGTACCGCCCGGCATCGTTATTTAATTAAGAAGCTGAGAAGAACCTTAGAAAGAGCGATATTTACTCTGACGGAACATGCCAGAAGGGGTGCCTTTCGACCAATAGCGGTGGAACTGGGCTTTGGTCCTCAGGCTGAATTGCCGGCAGTCCAATTGACTTGTGCGGAGGGTTATCAAATGGAAATGGTGGGGCGTATTGACCGCATTGATAGTGCCTGTGAGGGTGGGCAGCACTATTTTTCGGTTATTGACTATAAGTCGGGACAACCGGACATTCGATTAAACGATATTGTCCACGGTTTAAAGCTGCAACTGCTTACCTATCTGGATGTAGCCCTGCGTCAGGCAAAGCGATTGACCCAGCATGAGGCTTTGCCCGCTGGTATGCTTTATTTTAGTGTCCGGGACCCTTTGTTGACCACTGCCGGTCCCATAACAGAAGAAGAGGCTGAGAAAAGTCTTCTTAAACAGCTAAAAATGAAAGGTCTGTTACTTGCTGATCCATTGGTGATTGCCCAAATGGATCAAGGGATGAGCGGGCAATCGGAATTATTGCCTGTGGGTTTGAAGAAGAATGGGGACTTTTATGCTAATTCCAAGGTTCTTACGGAAGAACAGTTTAAGCTGTTAAGAGATTACCTAGAGGTTAAATTAAAGTCCATTGGTCAGCGTCTGCTTAACGGAGATGTTAGTCTAAGTCCCTATCAGAGAGGGAAAGAAAAGGCTTGCTCTTACTGCATCTTTAAAGCAGTTTGCCAGTTTGACCCACTGCTGGAGGATAACTTATTC
Organism: Desulfotomaculum sp.; assembly: GCF_982386235.1. Lineage (NCBI taxonomy): Bacteria > Bacillati > Bacillota > Clostridia > Eubacteriales > Desulfotomaculaceae > Desulfotomaculum > Desulfotomaculum sp. Next base: position 21,819 of record NZ_CEVWQM010000020.1, read on the forward strand.
CGACTGCTGGCAGATCAAGAGGAGCAGGTACTCTGGTCGCTGATCAAGGAAAGCCTGGGTGATAAACATGAGTGATAAAAGATGGACCGAAGAACAACTGGCTGCCATTACCACCCGTGATCATAACCTATTAGTGGCCGCCGCCGCCGGTGCCGGTAAAACCGCAGTTCTGGTGGAAAGGATTATTCAATTAATTACCGATCCCCACAAGCCGGTAGATGTGGACCAACTATTAGTTGTTACCTTCACCAATGCCGCAGCGGCGGAAATGCGTGAACGTATTGGCCAGGCCTTGAGAAAGGCCATCGAGGATAACCCCTTTTCTAAAAAACTTACGAAACAGTTAACCATGTTGAACCACGCCTCCATTACCACCCTGCACTCCTTCTGTCTGGATTTATTAAGACGTTACTTTTACCAATTGGATTTAGACCCGGGTTTCCGGGTGGCCGATGAATCCGAGTCGGAACTCTTGCGCTTGGATGTGCTGGAGGAACTCTTTGAAGCACGTTATAATCGGGAAGGGTCAGAAACCTTTGCCCTTTTGGTGGATAGTTACGGTGGCCCAAGGGATGATGCCAAATTACAGGAATTAGTTCTGGAACTATATCGTTTTTCTGGCAGTCATCCCCTGCCTAAACATTGGTTGCAGGGACTGGCGGAAAACTATGCTATTTCCGAGGATAAAACCCTAGATGATCTACCCTGGCTAACGCAGATAAAGGAATATGTTATTCAGGAACTGAGGGGAGTTTTAGGCCTTCTCAAACAGGCAGATCGGTTGGCCAGACAGCCAGGCGGACCGGAACCCTATGGCAAAACCCTGGGGGTAGATATGATCACTATTGAGCCCCTGGCCAATAGTTCAAGTAGTGTTTGTTGGGATCAATTATACCGTTCCTTGACCTTGGTTAAGTGGGGTAAATTAAGCCCTTGCCGGGGTGAGATTGATGACAATTTGAAGAATAAAGCCCAGGGCCTAAGGAATAAGGCCAAAGATAAGTTTAATGAGCTATTAAACACTTATTTCTGTGCCGAGCCCTCCGTTATTTTAGAGGACTTACGTTCTTTACAGCCCCTCATCAGCGAGTTAGCCAATCTGACCATTGAGTTTATGGCGCTTTACCAGCAGAAAAAACAGGCCAAGGGGTTGGTGGATTTTGGGGACCTGGAGCACTATTGCCTGGCCATCCTGCTCGATAAAAACAGTCCTGAGGGTGAACTGCACCCCTCGGCTGTGGCCCTTGAATTACAACAAAAGTTTGCCGAAGTACTGGTGGATGAATATCAGGATATCAATGCTGTGCAGGAGACGATTTTAAGGCTGGTTTCTAAAACAAATAACCGTTTCATGGTGGGAGATGTTAAACAAAGTATTTACCGCTTCCGGTTGGCGGAACCGAAACTATTTCTTAGCAAATCGGAACGCTATCGTCACTCTGACAAACCAGAGGGTATTCGCATCGGACTGAGTAAAAACTTCCGCAGCCGATTGGAGATTGTGCATGGGGTTAACTTTATTTTCCGTCAAATTATGACCAAGGCTGCTGGTGAAATACTTTATGATCAATTGGAGGAGCTTCATTATGGTGCTGATTACCCCCAGCAGGATGGGGTAATCACAGCAGGGGGTCCGGTGGAAGTTCATTTAATCGATCGTAAGGACAAGCAGGCAGAAATAATCAATGTCGAGGTGCCGGAACCAGAAGAAACTGGCGGTGAGTCTGAAGATCAGGAAGATTTAGATAATGATCAAGCTGAGGCCAGACTAATCGGCGGGCGCATTTTAGAAATGGTCAAGGGTTCGGAATTTAAGGTGTGGGATCATGCTGTGGGTCAATACCGTCCGGTAAGTTATCGTGATATCGTTATTTTACTGAGGGCCACCACGGGACGAGCCAATACCTTTCTGGAAGAACTAAGGGATATGGGCGTGCCCACTTATGCTGAACTGGGCACGGGCTACTTTGAGGCAGTGGAGGTAGAAACCTTTCTCTCTCTCTTAAAAATACTGGATAATCCCAGACAGGATGTCCCCTTGGCCGGGGTGCTTAGGTCCCCCATGGTGGGCCTTGGGGCTGGGGATTTAGCTGAAATACGCCTTTGCAGCAAGGAAGGGGATTTTTACGATGCGGTCTTAGCAGCTGCCCAGGGGGAGTTCGGTGCCTTATCTGTTAACCTAAGCAAATTCCTCAACCAACTGGAGGAGTGGCGCTCCCGGGCCAGGCGGGGCTCGCTGGCAGAATTAATTTGGCTGCTGTACCGGGAAACCGGTTACTATGATTATGTTGGCGGTATGGTGGGAGGAACCCAGAGACAAGGCAATTTACGGGTACTCTACCACCGGGCAAAACAATATGAAGCCACGTCCTTTCGGGGCTTATTCCGTTTCCTGCGCTTTGTGGAACGGCTCAAAAATGCCGGCAATGATTTAGGGGCAGCCAGATCATTGGGAGAAAATGAAGACGTGGTTCGCATCATGAGTATACACAAAAGTAAGGGCTTGGAATTTCCCGTTGTCTTTGTGGCAGGTTTAGGCAAAAAGTTCAACCTAATGGATTTAAATAAAGAGGTTCTCATGCATAAGGAACTTGGCCTGGGGCCTCAGATTATTCAACTAAGTAAGCGGGTTTCCTACCCCAGCCTGCCGAAACTTATGCTCAAGCAGCAGATTCGCAGGGAGTCTGTGGCCGAGGAAATGAGGGTGCTGTATGTTGCCTTGACCAGGGCCAGGGAAAAATTAATCCTGGTGGGGTCTGTGCGAGATTTGGCACAATCCCTGGAAAGGTGGGGTACCTCCGTGGCCCAGGCTGGCTGGCCTCTGCCGGATGCTGAACGAATGGCCGCCAAGTGTTATCTGGACTGGCTTTGTCCAGCCATTGCCCGGCACCGCAAGGGCCATGAACTGCGCAGGTTGCTGGAGGCAGACATGCAGCCCTGCGGGGCAGTGGCTGAGGACCCGTCGGATTGGCAGGTAGTATACCATGCCACGAAAGATATGCAAAAAAAGGATCAAGAAAAAAGCGGGCCGGCCCATGAACTTTTGACCCAAATAAAAAATCTCCAACCCTTGGAGGCTGGACCATTGGCAGCAGAAATTGAGTGCCGCTTAAGCTGGACCTACGGACGGTCTTTGATCACTACCCGACCGGCCAAAGCCGCTGTGACGGAGGTAAAACACAAGTTTGATCAATTTGTTCAACAAGAAGAAGGAATAATGCCCTATCGGCCTCAAATCACTGGCCGCCCTCGATTTTTACAGCAAGCCAAGGGTTTGACGTCTGCCGAAAGGGGTTCAGCCCTTCACTTGGTCATGCAGCATATATCCTTAGATCAGGTGCCGGATGAAGAGGCTGTTCAGCATCTTCTGGAAAAGCTGATGCAAAGGGAAATTCTCCTGCCGGAGCAGGCGGCGGTGATTAATCCAGCCCAGATTTTAAGCTTCTTTGCCAGCCCCATCGGCCAAAGAGTGCTGCAAGCCCCCCGGGTAGAGCGGGAACTGCCCTTTAGTCTGGCCTTGCCCGCCACGGAAATCTATCAGGATCTCCCCGGGGCCTATGCCCAGGAGATGGTTTTGGTTCAGGGAGTTATTGATTGCCTGGTGGATGAGCAGGATGGTTATCTGCTGATTGATTATAAGTCCGATTCGGTATACCAGGGGCAAGCTTCCCCAATGGAACGGTACCGGGGGCAAATCAACCTGTATACCCGTGCTGTGCAGGATATTTTAAGAAAACCAGTGAAGGAGCGGGTAATTTATCTCTTTGATAATGGGGCAGTTGTTTATATTTAGCTAATGGCCATGAGCTATGGGCCGTGACCCATATTATCAAGTTGAAAAAAGACCCTTGACAACAAAGAAATTTCCAGCATGAATCTTTTCACAATGAGCATTACTAAATCGGGAGGTGATTGTGCTGCTAGACTTTGAAGATCTTGTTATACCAAAGCCCGATACGCTAGCCGGCCCCGGTTTAGTTCGCTTAAAAGATGTATTAGATGACCAAACAAATCCCCTGGCAACTTTTAACGAAGAAGAGTAAAATTTGTCAATTTTGCGACAGGAGATATCCTATTTTTATCGAATACCTTAATTGAACTTTTCCGGTTTTGGCCAGTTTCACCTCTTAGAAGGTGAGCTGGCATTTTTTATTTACGTTTATAAAGTATTCTCTGCATCATACACGGGCAAAAATAATTTGAAAAATACTGCGTAGGGAACGATCTTGACCATTCCCTACGAGAACAATAAATGAATATATCTATAAAAACCACTTGTTACCAATGAATTGGGAGATCTTACAACTATTATTTTTAATATAAAAATGATATCATATTGGTATCGGTAAAATATAACTTGGAGGCGATAAAATGACCGAAAAGAATGTTTGGAAGGTAAATGGATTTTTGGCTATTTTAGTTTTACTTGCCTTAGTAGGGAGTGCCGTTTATCTCTTCCTCAAGCTTCACTTTATTACGGGGGCCTTTGTAATCTTTGCCTTTGTCATTTTGGCCAGTGGAATCGTTATCGTGCAGCCTAATCAGGCCAGGGCAGTCACTTTTTTTGGGCGCTATATGGGTAGCATTCGGGAAAATGGCATCTGGTTAACCATTCCCTTTTCCGTTAATAAAAAGGTTTCCTTAAGGGTAAGAAACTTTAACAGTGCCAAATTAAAGGTAAACGATGTAGAAGGGAATCCGATTGAAATTGCTGCTGTAATTGTTTTCAAGGTAGTGGACTCGGCCAAAGCTTTGTTTGATGTTGATAGCTACGAACAATTTGTGGAGATCCAAAGTGAAACGGCTTTGCGCCATGTGGCTACGAAATATCCCTATGATAATTTCGAAAGTGAAGGCTATTCCTTGCGTGGCAATACAGAGGAAATTGCTGCTGAGCTAGGCAAAGAGTTACAAGCACGTTTGGAAGTAGCAGGTGTTCAGGTGATGGAAGCCCGTTTGACACATCTGGCCTATGCAACTGAAATTGCCAGTGCCATGTTGCAGCGTCAACAGGCCTCTGCTATTATTGCAGCCCGCCAAAAGATTGTCGAAGGGGCAGTGGGAATGGCTCAAATGGCCATTGAGAAACTGCTTCAAGAAGGTACAGTGGAGCTTGACGATGAACGCAAGGTTACCATGATCAACAATTTAATGGTGGCCATTGTTTCTGAAAAGTCAGCCCAGCCGGTCATTAATGCAGGAAGCCTGTACTAGAAGGTGATAAAGTGCCACCAAGAAAAAGTTTCCCTTTAAGAATCGACCCTCGACTGCATGAGGCCCTGGAAAAATGGGCAGCCGATGAGCTGCGCAGTGTTAATGCACATATTGAGTATCTACTCAGGGAAGCGGTCAAGAAAGCTGGCAGACTACCAAAGAAAGAACCTGAAACTAAATAAGAATTATAAAGTAATGTCGCTTGCCCACTTATTTTAGTAGGTAAGCGACATTTTTGGTTATTGTGGTGCATAAACCTTTTCTATAATGCCGCCGAGTTTCTCTATGAATTTTTACGGCCTGCTCCAATTGCTCTTGGTTTTTGGGTTAAACTATAGCATGAGAGGTGGTTTTATTGGCATTTAAACAAGAAGCAGTCAATATTGGCAAAAAGATTTTGGGTGTTACAGCGGGTGCAGTTATCATGGCGGTAGCCTTTAATGGGTTGGTTATTCCCTATGGCCTGTTATCGGGTGGTGTTGGGGGACTGGCTTTAATGGGTAATTACCTATTGGATTTGCCAGTTGCTCTGGGAATTTTTTTCTTAAATATTCCTATTTTTATTTGGGGATTAAAGGAACTGAATAAAAAATTAATTATCTACAGCTTATTGGGGACTTTTATTATGGTTCTAGCCCTTCCTTTAACGAAACCGTATATTAAGGCACCTCAAATAGACTTGTTTTTGGCAGCCATTTATTCAGGTGTGGTGGGTGGCTTCGGTGCTGGATTAGTTTTTCGGTTTGGGGCATCCACTGGTGGTGCGGATATTATCTCAATGGTTATGAAAAAAAAGAAAAATATTGCCATAGGGACATTTTTATTTTATAGCAATATTGCCGTGTTAGCTCTGTTTATTTTCTTTTTTGATTTAAAAATAGTGATGTATACGGCCCTTTCCATGTGGGTAAGCGGTAAAGTGACCGATTTTGTTATTGAGGGGATTAACCGTAATAAGTCAGTAACGATCATTTCAGATAAAAGTGAGGTTATCGCTAAACGAATAATTGTAGAATTACATCGGGGTGTAACACTTTTAGATGGCCAGGGTGGATTTTCGGGGAGTTCCAAGAAGGTAATAACCTGTGTAGTCAACAATTTTGAAATTGGTAGGCTAAAGGAGATTGTTATCCGCAGTGATGAATTTGCCTTTATGTTTGTTACCGAAACAGCCGAAGTGACGGGGAACGGATTTGGTGGCTACAAATCCTGACTCAGGAGAACCGTCCCCTTGAGTCTAAGAGTCTAAGACCAAACCGTCAGTTAATAACTGACAGTTTGGTCTAATTTCATGCAAAACTTCCGATTGCTCCCTTCAAGAACCTCCCCTTGAATTATGCACCTGACATGTCAACTAGTTAATTGAAAAATCTATTTTCTTATGATAATCGCCCAATAATAATTCAAATTCCCACCTGCCGCAGTCAAAGGGGTAGTCATCACTGGCATCCAACCAAAAGTAGAATTTGTCGTCACCCTTAAAGAGATTTAATTTGGAGTGAAAAACTAGCTCTCTCTGATGACCATTCCTATAATACCAATTACCTGCACCAGAAATATCCTGTGATAAGGGTTGGCTTAGTTCGGCATAGACACATACCCTTTTAGATTGGGTTGAAAACTGGTTGGTAATATTAACCGGTGCACAGTCAATATTAATATCCTCACAGGTAATCAGTTTTGGGACTTCTATTAGCTGACTGGATTTTTCAAGATCTATCAGTGGTTTAAAACTACGAATATTTGCTAATAGATCCTTAACCGCATTTATTGGGATAGCAAAGTTAAGATTTCCTTCACCGCCGGCAAAAGTGATTCCGATTAATTGTCCATGACGATTAAACAATCCACCACCATGACTGCCATGTGTAATGGGTGTTGTTGTTTGGATCAATTGAATCCCTTGAATGGTAGGAATACCACTAACGATACCAGTTGAAATGGTATTTTGTAGTCCCTCTGGACTGCCGATGGCCATTACTTCTTCTCCTAACCTTAGATCATCCGAATCACCGATCAATGCAGGTTTTAAGTTTGCGTCATAAATTTTTAAAATAGCGATATCGATACCTTCATCATATTTCACGACTGAAACAGGGTACTGGGTACCATTGCTGCGCAAAACCCGAATGGTGTCGTACCCGTCAATTACATGGTAATTCGTTAATAATAATCCATCGGGGCTTATGATGACCCCGCTTCCCTGAGACATTGTTGCTTGATCGGTACAAAAAACAGTTACAACACTTGGTTCATTTTGGGCTACCTTAACGGTGTCCATTTTACTTTGGGGAGACCTATTTTGAGCCGTTGTAATATACACAGCGTTGGTAGTGTCATCCCAGTTGACTTCTGCCTCGAAGGATTCTGCTATAAACCTAAGGGGAACATAGGACTGGCCTTGAATTACTGTGGGTGGAACGGATAAAGTTATGTTTTTACCATTAACTGTCGCAGTTAAACTATCAATCGTTAGTTTAAGCTTGGTTGGTTCTTGATGAATCAAAATAACCCCGTTCTTATAACGAATGTTTTGATTACTAATGGACAAACCGTTTAAGATAGCCCTTAATGGCACGAACATACTTCCTTTTATGGTTTGGGGAGGTGTATCACAATGCAGCGGAGAATTATTGATGACAATCGATATTTCAGCCTTTGCTAGAGAGGGAAAAGCTGTTATACCAAATAAAATTGTAATGATGGTTAATAATATTAGTGTAAGCGGGGTCTTTCTCATAGCTACCTCCTATTGAAATAAGTTTAAAGACCCTGTAATCAAGGTCAAAAAACTTTAAATTTCAAAAAATTTAGAGAAAAGGCGGCACACTGCCTTCTGATGAAATTGGTATGAACGAAACGAAGATATGCCAAAAACCGGTGGCCCGCTATTGTATGTAAGCACATAAGGCCAAACCATCAGATAATATCTGGTAGTTTGGCCTTGTTTAATGTAAAACTTCCGATTGTTTCCTTCAAAAACCGTCCCCGCTGAATATTTATTCCGGCCAAGCTGCCTGGGGTGATTTGCTGAATTTGGCATCCCAAATTACGTGGAATTTTAAACTGCCGTCTTCACTAATTTCGCCAGACAATTGTTTGTTAGAAATCATAATGTCAAAGGATTGATTAACGTATTCATCAAAGAGCAATTTTCCTGCGTCTTCTTTGCTAAAGGCAATGGGTAAACGTACACCGTTTTGCCATTTTACCAGCAGCAGATACATATCTGACTCAGGGTCGTAGGCCCAGCTTGGGGGAGAATATTCACCTCCGGCGGCTTCCAGGGGTTCGGTCCAAGCAGGGTGAACTAAAACCATTGTGGTACGTGCATATTCCTTGCCATCGTCTTCATAATTTAGATCCGCCCAGGCTCCGAAATCGGGGCTGTAGGCAGCACCACCATATTCTTTAATAATATCAAATTGTTGTTCCTGTGACATAAATCTTCTCCTCCCAAAAATCTTTTAACAAATAGTCCTGTGGACATTATTCCCATCTTAAAACAATTCAATCTGTTCTAGCTTGGTTTTTGCTTTTTGGTCAAGGCTTTCTTTAAGGTGGGGTCGTCCTTCCCGTAACCATAGTTTATAGCCCTGGGATTGGAAAATTGTTTCTGGTTGTTTTCCGGCGGTCATGCAGATAAAAGTTCCATCTAACTGCCAAAGATATAAAAAAACCTTATCCGCCGCTGCATTGACCTGAACCCTGGCTACGCACCACTGGCCTTTATATTTCCAATAGATGTATTCTTGGTCAAGGCTTGTTATATCCACCCAAGTACCCCCAAAATAGCAATTCAGTTATTCATTCGCCATAAACCTAGAAAATCCTGTTTTTTAATTACTTTCCGCAGCCTTTTGCCCTTACAATGCCGTATAAGATTTTATAACGACACGGCGGAAAGCCTTACATATCAGGCTTTCCGCCGTTTTTTCTGATAGATTTTACGGGGTTGCTGGACAATCCCAACTGTATGCCGATGCCGTTTAAGGTGTGGCCAAAAATCCCGCCCACGGTGTAGCAGTCACCCGTTAGCGGTGTGTCGTTATTTTGATGCGCGCTCAACTGCTATCGCAACCGTACCTTTTACATTGTTCAACACACCGCTGTTGTTGTTTTTGTCTAATCTTTTACCGTCGAAATTTCCAATCCACAAATAGTATGTGCCTGCTAATGACTTAGGAACGATGAAAGAATTAGAATCTTTCATAAAGTTGCTTGAAAGTCCGGTTTCACCGAGGTATCCCTTGTCGTCATTCGAATCGTTCGTCTTGCGAAAATCGGCATTCAAATTCCCGTTTCCTTCTGCCGTTATGTCATATAGAATTATATCGCCTTCTTCAAGGGTATATGGCCCTCCTACCGCCACAAATTCATCAATATCTAAAGACTTTACATCAACGTTAATGGCTTACTTGGTTTCTGTAGACCCTATCATTGGTTTTTTTGCCTGTTTATCAACATGGACATTGATAACATTGTCAATGTTGTCCCCTGCCGAACTGGCGGCCAATGCTAATCCTGTGCCGCCGATTACCAGGATTGCTACAACAGCTAAAACCGCAATAGACTTCTTCGTTTTCTTAACGTTCAACATTCTTATCAATCTTCTTTCAATGTGCTTCTTACTTTCGCATAGGGAAGAACAAAAAGCCGTGTTCATGCCGACATGGTTATCCAGCGCGTTCAAGATGGCTTCGCCATAGCGTTTTCTTTCCCCGTGTGAAGGGTACGATATATTTTGTTTTTTTAATTTATTGCAACATGCCATCCGGCTTTGCTTTAGCGGAAATTATTTTGTATTTTTAATAAACCTTGCATTTTTCTTACACGGCAGGGTATGTCTAAATATATGTCGAAGCTAGATTGAGGAGAAAATAATTAGCTGGAGGGTTGGCTATGACAGCAGAACAAAATCTGAAAGATCAATGGGGAAAAAATATAGAATTTCTTCCTGATTTTTGGGTTGATACTGAGAAATTATCCGTTATCCAAGACCTCATGTTTTCTGGCATTAACGTTATGCTTACCGGCGATCCCGGTACTGGTAAAACCGAGCTTACCAAGCGTTTGGCCCATGCCCATCATCTTTCCTTTCATCGGGTCAATGTAGGGGCCATTCGGACTCCCAGGGATTGGTTTGGTCATTGGGAGTTTATTGGCGGCCAAACTGTCTTTATCCAGTCAGAATTTGTCAATGCCATTCAAAGGCCGGGTGTTATTGCCCTGGACGAATTTAACCGGGTTACTCCGGATATTCACAATTCCATTTATACCATCCTAGACCACAACCGGGAAGTTTACATTGAAGAAACGAAACAATATATTACGGTACATCCCCAGTGTATCTTTGTGGCCACGGAAAACCGTGGACGCAGCCACACCGGTACCTTTATGGAAGATACCGCGGTGGAGGATCGTTTTGAAACCATCAAACTAGAATTACCCCCGATTGAAATCATGGCGGAATTGCTAATAAAGGTTTACGGAGTAAATGAAGAACAGGCACTTTTGTTGGCTAGAATTACGCATAAATTAAACAGTCTTTACCATGAGGAAAGTCTCAGTCGCCCCACTGGCTTCCGACCAGCCATCGCGGCCACGGCCTTAATAAAAAGGGGACAGCCTTTAAATACTGCACTGAAATATACCTTTGTCAATCGGTTTTCCCCAGATGGCGGTGTAGACAGTGAACAAACCACGGTTTTACAAGTTATTCAAGCTTATTTAAAGTAATAAACTTAATCATAACCTCATTATTGGAGGTGAGTCGGTGACGCTAGAACATGATGGAGAACAATGGCGTAACAAAAGCCTGTCGGATTTTTGGTTAACAGGCAGGGGGTTGGATAATAACAAAGGGGATAGGGGACAGACCTATGCCATGTTTAGCCATAAACTGTTGGGGTCCGAGGATATAGATGCCCAAGCTATGGCTATGACTGCCATCCTAGGGGCCATTTCCCGGGTGGTTGATATTGTACATGGAAAAAATAAATTTACCGTAGATTTTAGCTCCAAGGAATCCAGAACAGATTTTGCGGCAAAAAAAATTGCCCTGAGTGGGGAACCGCTGTATAATCCACCCTCCGGATACATGATGCCGGATATTGTGGATGTACTTACGGGGATGGCCCTACATGAAGCGGCCCATGCCCAATTTAGCAAACCGGAGTACTATACAGAGATGCCTGGCAATTCCTTTATGGCGGTCATTCGCAATGTAGTTGAGGATGTTTATGTGGAACAACTTACCTCCCTTTATTATCCTGGCTATTCTGGTTATTTTTGGAAATACCGTCATTATGAGTTTGATCTGAATTCAGGCAAATGGGAACACAAACCCCGTAAAAACTTAATGGAAAATGAATTACACCTTCGTACCACTGAGTTTTTGCTAGTTATGCGTTCCACCAGGGGTTATACCTCCAAGGTAGCTAGGGTCAACAAAGTAGCGGATCTTCTAAAAAAATATATAAATATTGACAGTCCTGCTAGATTGGAGAAATTAAATACCAGAACCGTCAGTAGAAGGATTTATGAAGAATTATTTGGTAACCTGATCCAACATGATATCGCTTATTCTTTACCCAGTTCACTGCTGGACTACAACAATAGGGGAAATCATCAGGCTGAATCAGGCAACAGCGACAATAGCAATAAGACAAACATTCCTAGTGATTTACAAAACTTAATCCAAAATATGCGTCAGGAAAAGTTACAGGTTGCTAACATGAGCGAACTGATGGAAGCTGGCTTAGATCCTGACTATCCGCCACCTCCGCCACCCATGGTGGTTTTTAGAAGACCTTTATTGGGCGAGGGGGCCACCGAGCGATATGAACAGGCTAGGGGTGTTGTAAATCCCTTTGTTATTCGGCTGCGAAATCGTTTAAGTTGGGCAAACACCCGGCAGGTTATCAATCAATATCAATTGCCCAGTGGGGAATTGGATGAAGATAGCCTGTATCAAGCTAGTTTTTCCAACCGAATATTCCGTCGTACTGAGATTATCGATACCAGAACCAGAGACCTGGATATATGTCTGTTGGTGGATACCAGTGCCTCTATGGTTTATTCTGCCGGAGAGGGGCTTTCCAGGGTTGAATTGGCCAGAAATTTAGCAGCACTTTTTGTGGAAGCTTTAGAACCGGTAAAATCGATTAGAACATGGGTTTTTGGTTTTAACCTAAAAGGTGCTGTCAATATGTATGAGCTATACTCCCCAAACTTAATGAACAAAGCTCGTCTTGGCGTTACCGATGCAGAGGGTACCACACCGGAGGGTACGGCAGTAAAATATGCTGCCCTAAGGATGATGGCTGAGGGACGACCCTTTGTGCAAAAAGTATTAATTGTTATTGCCGACGGCAATCCCAATCCCGGCCCGGAAACTAAGCTGGTAAAAGAGCAAGTAAAACGGTTAAAAGCCTTGGGGTGCAAAACCATTAGTATTTTATTGGGGGACAGGCCACCGGAATATGGCTATGAAAATATTATTCCTTGGTCCGACTATTTTACAGTTACCACTGAATTTGGTCGTTTACTAAAAAAACTTGTTGAGGAAAAGTAAATTGATATAAAGCCAGATTTCTCTTTTTGGGAGTCTGGCTTTTTGTTTGTCAATAGCGTGGAATAAAAGTTATAAATAAATCAATTTATATGTCTAATGAAAAAATAAATAACCGCTTTTAGAAAATTTGCGACCAAATCGGAAATTATTACTTTTTACAGCGTAATGACAAATAATATATGTCAGACCGCATTTAGACTGACATGAAAGAGTTTCTTAGCGTGAAAAAAGCTAAAACAATAAAAATAAATTTAAATTATTTGCAAAAAAACACTTGAAATCAAAAAAAGCTTTTGGTAGCATAACCGAAAATAGAGAATGACAAAGTAAACTAGGATTGAAAATAAAAACAAGTTAAATAAAAAAAGATCTGCAGCACAGGAGGTGAATTTATGTTTTTTCGCAAAATTACTACCAAGAAAAACGGCAGGGAATACGTTTATGTAAAGTTAATCGAGAATTACCGCCAAGAGGGTAAGGTAAAGCAAAGAGTTATTGCAAATTTTGGTAGTATGGAGAATCTATCTTCTGACCGAATTAACTATTTAATTGCCAGTCTTAGAAAACTTCACAATGAAGTTAGACAACCGTCTGATCAAGACGTTCCTGTGGGACTTACAACAAAAGTTAACGAAATTAGGGAAGCAATTGACAATTGTAACATTAAAAAGACAATGAGTTCGTTATTTGGAGATAAAATGTATCAAATGGCTGAGGCGATACTGGTCAAGGCAATTATGGCCAGTGAGGTTAGAAAACCCATACAAGAAGTATGTAAGGGTTTAGGCCTGGTGGATACGACTAGCTTACAATTCTATAATATTATGAAAAGAATTGGCGAGGAGGATACCAAGGAGGTTTTGCTTAAGGACAGGTTAGCTTTTGCTAAGGGAAATGAAAACATTCACAATCCCATTGTCATTCACGTTTTTAAGAGTCAGTTTGAAGGACACTCCTTTGATGTAGATACGACCAATAATGTCTATTTACCTGAAAATTACTGTAAACAAATCTATGTTTTGATGGCTTTGGATTACCAAGGGAATTTGTTGGATTTTGAACATGCTGACAATCAAAAGGAATTATCTGAGCTATTAAGTTACTTAATTCACAGACTTAATAAGCACATAAGCAGTCAAATAGTAGTTTTGGATGAGGAAAACTGTGTGAAAGAACACAGAGATTATCTTTTGGCTCAAAGGATCACGGAGACTTCAGAGCAACTGAATAACACGAATGAGATTAAAGTTATCCGGTATAGTCAAATAAGTGATAGCCAAATTAAAGAAATCAAGGCCAAATTAGCAAAGGTCGCAGCAGGCTTGGAGCATATCAAAGCAGATGTTTTATTGGGGAAAATGACCAAGGAACAGGCAGTGAGAAAGAAAGCTGATCAGATAATAAAAAGTAATGAGTGTGGGGATTTAGTGTCCTATTCCATTAATGAAAGTATCCAGACCTTTAACTATGAAATAAATGAAGAAATACTTATGCAAAAAAAGCAATCTAAGCTTAATGAGCCTTGGGGTATTATTAACTCAGACTTAGTAATGCCACTTCAAATAAATGAACTGCATATAAAAACAAACCAGTTTTATCACATAACTGATCAATTAAATATCCCACCCATTAATTTGTACGTGGATTATCATTATTCTCCAGAAATTATCTCAGGCCATATACAGCTTGAGATGTTAAAAACCCAAGTACAAAGCGCACTGCACAAAAATGCACAGGGGGGTGAGGCCATTAATTAAATTTGTCAATACAAAGTTATTTTTTCGTCAAAGAAATCTTATCATCTTTAGCCTGAACAATCAATACTTAAATACAAAAAATTGTCACTACGGTTTTTGAATTTTCGTCTAATGCACCTTTTACAAAAGATTAGACAGGGGGGTAACCTATATGCGGAGTTTGTATGAAGCGTTAATGGCCGCATCGAGAGCCCATGCTAAATGGGAAATCGAAATGTCCAATAATATTATGAGAAATCGAAGACACCTATTTGTTTTAGCACTCATGATGCTTCCACTAATCATTCCTGCCATTGGGCATGCTGCAGACCTACCTAGTTTCCTTGGAGGCAAGAGTGCCTATGGGCCGTCTCACTATAATCCAATGATGTTCTATGGTTCGATGGCAGTTGGTGTTTGTGCTGGTCTAATTACCGGCTGTATTGGCGCCGGCGGTGGTTTTGTAATTACGCCAGCTTTAATGAGTCTTGGTGTTAAAGGTATTTTGGCAGTTGGTACCGACCAGTTTCACATATTTGCCAAGGCCATTATGGGTACTGTCATTCACAAAAAACTTGGCAACGTAAATGTTTCCCTGGCCATTGCCTTCCTGGTGGGGTCAGGTATTGGTGTAACCGCGGGGGGTACATTAAACCGTGCTTTGTTTAATGCAAACCCAGTCCTCAGCGATTTTGTTATTAGCTTAATATACGTAATTATGCTGGGATTCCTCGGATTCTATTCCATGTACGATTTTATTAAGAATAGACATACGGATGGAGATGCCCATGGTGGGCCTGCCGGCATGACTAAGTTAGCCCAAAAACTACAAAGTGTTAATCTTGCTCCTATGGTTAAGTTTGATGAGGATTTGGTTCCCGGCGGACGTAAAATCTCTGGTTGGTTTGTGGCTTTCTGTGGTGCGGTGGTTGGTTTTGCAGCGGCCATCATGGGTGTTGGCGGCGGTTTCCTGACCTTCCCAATGTTTGTCTATGGTTTAGGTGTATCCTCCTTTACCACAGTAGGTACAGATATTCTGCAGATCATTTTTACTGCTGGTTATAGTTCCATCGCCCAATATGCTATCTATGGCTACATTTTCTATACCTTAGCAATGGGTATGTTAGTTGGTTCTCTGCTGGGTATCCAGATTGGCGCAGCAACCACTAAAGTGGTTTCCGGTATCTATATCCGTGCTTTCTATGCGATCGCTATCTTAGCCGGTTTTGTTAACAGGGCCTTTGCATTACCTGAAAAAATGACTCAGATGGGTTATATCTCTATGAGCAGTGAAACCGGTGCTTTACTTGCTAATATTGGTGCCTGGATATTCTTTGGTTTAGTTCTTGTTTTTGCAGGATGGATTATCCTAAGCTTTATTCGTGGTCTCCCCACCCTGCGAGCTGAAACTGCCAAGGCGTCCGTCGCGTCTGAAGGGAAAGGAGTGGGCCATTAATGATTAGAGATACAAAAGCTTTTCTTATTGGTCTGGTTATGATGATATCTTTCATGGGGATTTATGCCTACATGATGAGTCCTTCCTTTGGTGATGGTAGAAATGGCTTAGAATTTGCCGATGATATGTTCAACTCCATATCCAAGGGATCTGTGTATAATGTAATCCAGGGTGAAATTAAGAAGGTTGACAGTTGGCAGGGTAATACTATTGATGTAACTCTAACCGGCACAGACGAGGAGCAGGCTGCTAGATGGACCGCAGCACTGCAAAGGGTAAATGGTGCGGAAGTTAGTCAAGCAGAAAAAACGGTTATATTTAAAGGGGATCTTGGGGCATTACTGATCAATATTTCTGAGGATTGTTCCTACATGTTCCAAAATAATGGGGATGCATTAAAACAAAAATATAACGCAGATCCAAGGGAAGTCACGAACCGGTGGTATAATATTTCCAAAGCCGTTGTGAAGGACTTGGATAAACAGGCAAAATTTAAGGAATCAATCGCCATTCAGCAGTACCAGAAAAAAGTTATTGAACCATCCTATAATTATTATGGTGTAGATTCCAAACAGGTGTCAGAAAATAAGGGTATTATGACCTTCATGATGTTGTTTTATCTGGTCTATACCATGTGGTATGGTTTTGCCATCTACTACCTCTGTCAAGGCTTTGGAATTACCATGAGCAAATCTGGTAAAAAGCAAGAGGCATAGCTTTAAATTCTCTAAAAAATCAAACGCGATAGGAAACACTAAAGGCTTACGCCATACCCTTTGGGGCACGACACTCTTTCGTGTACGGGGGACTTGGCGTAAGCCTTAGTTAATTTGGCTACAAAGTATATGGAGGATTTTTTGTCAATATTATTTTTTGATACATATAAAAATCATCTAGCTTTCCTTCCCAAAGGCTAAAAATGAAGGAACAAGTGAAAACATTACCCTTTTTGACCTTTATGTACAATGACAAAAAAATTATGTCATACCTTATATAATCAGCATTTTCATTAAAAAATGTAGTGATACTATTAAAAAACAATATAAAAATTTTGTTTTTGTGTAAAAAAGCTCTTGCCTTTATAAAACCTATTTGCTACTATTTGCGCAAGCCTAAAGATTGTGCGAGTATAAAAGATGATCCAAAAGGATCTTAGAAATTAGGATATTACTATTATGAACGGAATGATGGGAGGTGGAGGTTTGTTTTTTCGAAAAATTACTACCAAGAAAAATGGTAAGGAATATGCGTACGTAAAGCTAATAGAGAATTATCGTACCAACGGAAAAATCAAACAACGAGTTGTTGCCAACTTTGGTAGTGTTGAAAACCTTTCGCCTGAAAGAATAAATGATTTGATACAAAGTTTAAAAAAACTTTGTAAAGATGTAGAGTCCCAGGAACAAAGCAAACCGATTTTCACGGAGGTAATAGCAAGGATTCCAGCGGTGACAGGTAGGGTTAGAAACTCGCCATTAATGAAAGCTTTAAAAGAAAGACTTAATCCGAAGCAATATCAAATCATAGAAGCAATGGTTATAAAGGTAGTGGTAGCAGCGGAAACGAATATCCCAATCCAGGATGCCTGCAAAGAAATGGGGTTAGTCGAAGCAAACAGCATTGATTTTTACAAGGCATTAAAAATTATAGGCCAAAGAAGTACAAAAGAATTGATTTTAGACACTTACTCCAAATCGAACACAGTTTTTGTTCATCTGGTGGAAAGTGTTTTCAGTGGAACATCCTTTGAGGTAGATATGGATGGAAATTCATTTTTACCCAGAGATTATAAAAAAACCTTTAAATTGCTGCTTGCATGTGACGTTGAAGGTAATCCGCTGAGTTTTGAGGTAGTTGAGGATACAGCCAAATTAGCAGAGCATCTAGGGGTATTGGTTAAATCGCTGTTGAAAGTAGTAAAGGGGGATATTGTCGTCCTAGACCCCAATGGGCAGCTGGTCGATGAAGAAATGCAGTATATAACTGCACAACCAGTGAAGGATGAAAATTCGAATGATGTGGTTTATTTTGAAACGACAAAGTTAGAACAAAAAAGCAAAGAAAAGGTTAAGGAATTTAAAGCAAGCCTAGCAAAAGTAACTGCCGGTTTAGAAAATATAAAGGCCGATATTTTATTGGGAAAGCTTAGCAGGGAATCGGCAGTACGAAAAAGGGCAGATTCGGTAATAAAATTAAATGACTTTGCAGACATCGTTAATTATCAATATCATGAGGCCACCCATACATTTGAATACCAAATTAAGGAGGCTGCATTAAAGGAAAAAACATTCTCTGTTGTCACAACCACTTGGGGGGCACCGAAGGAAAAATTTAAAGGAGGTTGGCAGATAAATAGAGTAGAGATTAAAACAGAACCCTACGAGAACTTAACTGATCAGCTAGTTATACCACCCATTAGTATGTATGCTGATTATCATTACTCTACAGAAATAATCTCTGGTCATATAGCCTTGGAGATTATAAAAACCCAATAACCCAGGTTAGAAAATACCTAAGATCGGGGGTGATGTTTAAAAAATTGTCAATATAAAATTCTTCCCAACTTGGATTTTAGCACATTTTTATGAACTGATCAATACTTTCGTGTGAATTAACAGAAAATTTGTCATTACAGTAAACCAGTTTCAAGCACCTTTTAAACAAAATTTTATTCGAAGGGAGTAGTCTGCATGAGAGGATTATATGAGGCCCTAATGAGTGCCTCCCGAGCCCATGCAAAATGGGAAATCGAAATGTCTAATAACATCGTAAGAAGCAGAAAACACTTATTAATTTTACTCATCATGAGTTTACCTTTAATTATTCCAGCCATTGGTCATGCCGCTGATTTACCCTCCTTCCTGGGTGGAAAAAGTGCTTTTGGACCTTCGCACTTTACTCCAGTGATGTTTTATGGGTCCATGGCAGTGGGTGTTTGCGCCGGGCTTATTACCGGGTGTATTGGTGCCGGTGGCGGTTTCGTTATTACTCCTGCCCTGATGAGCTTAGGCGTAAAGGGGATTCTGGCCGTAGGTACAGACCAATTCCACATTTTTGCTAAGGCTATCATGGGTACGGTTATTCATAGAAAATTAGGGAATGTTAACGTATCTCTGGCCATTGCCTTCCTGGTTGGTTCCGGTATTGGTGTTACCGGTGGCGGTTCTTTGAATCGATCCTTATATAATGCTAACCCCGTCATGAGTGATTTTGTTATCAGTACAATTTATGTGGTGATCCTAGGATTTCTGGGTTTCTACTCCATGTACGACTTTATTAAGACCAGAGGTCAAATGAATCAAGGTGATGCCCACGGTGGTCCCGTAGGATTAACTCCCCTGGCTATTAAACTGCAAAAGGTTAACCTGGCACCGATGATTAAGTTTGATGAGGATATTATTCCTGGTGGACGTAAAATATCCGGTTGGTTTGTAGCATTATGCGGTTGCGTCACTGGTTTTCTGGCAGCCATCATGGGTGTAGGCGGCGGCTTCGTTACCTTCCCGATGTTTGTATATGGTCTGGGGGTTTCCTCCTTCACCACAGTGGGAACTGATATTCTACAAATTATCTTTACTGCTGGTTACAGTTCCATCGCCCAATATGCTATCTACGGTTACATTTTCTATACTCTGGCCATGGGTATGCTGGTTGGTTCTCTGCTTGGTATTCAAATCGGTGCAGCTACCACCAAGGTAGTTCCCGGCATTTACATCCGAGCTTTCTACGCCATTGCAATTATGGCCGGTTTTGTTAACAGAGCCTTTGCTCTGCCAGAGAAAATGGGTCAAATGGGTTATATCAGTATTGCTCCTAAAACAGGTGCAGTCCTTAACACCATTGGAACTTGGCTCTTCTTTGGATTGATATTACTCTTTGCTGGTTGGATCATTCTAAGCTTTATCAAAGGTATTCCTACCTTACGGGCGGAAACTGCCGAAGCTGCAGTATCCGATGGGAAAGGAGTGAGCCAATAATATGATAAGAGATAGCAAATCATTTTTAATCGGAATGGTTATGTTACTATCCTTCATAGGTATCTACATCTATATGATGAGTCCATCCTTTGGTGATGGCAGAAACGGTTTGGAATTTGCTGATGATATGTTCAACTCCATTTCCAAAGGCTCTGCCCAAGAGGTTGTGCAAGGTGAAGTGAAAAAGGCAGAAAAATGGATTGGCACAGAAATTGAGGTAAATCTCACAGGCAAGGATGCAGATCAGGCTGAGAGATGGGCCGCTGCCATGCAAAAGGTTGATGGTGCTGTAATAAATGTGGATCAAGAAAAAATCTCTTTGAAGACCGATTTTGGCAAACTGCTGGCTAATATCTCCGAAGATTGTGTCGTAATGTATGATAACAAAGGTGATGTTTTACAGCAAAAATATAACACCGATCCCAGAGATGCCACGAATCGTTGGTACAGTATTACCAAAGCCATCTCTAAGGATCTGGAAAAACAGCAAAAATTCCAAGAGTCAATCTACCTGCAAACCTATCAGAAAAAAGTTATCGAGCCCGCCTATAACTACTATGGGGTAGAGACCAAATTTGTTAAAGATAACAAAGGCGTTATGACCTTCCTGTTAATCTTCTATATGGTTTACACCCTCTGGTACGGCTTTGCAATCTACTACATCTGTGGCGGCTTTGGCATTACGATGACCAAGAGTGCCAAGAAAGAAGCGTAACGAAATACTCCAAACACCCTGTGCCTGCCAGGGTGTTTTTTTTTGGCCTTCAGAGTGACGATAAATGGCAAGATGATTACGAATCTGGTAATATTGTAGTGATATATTTTTGAGAGAATGATAAAACCCGTCAAATTATCAGGGCTAGTTATCCCCCCTCGCTGATGCAATATCCCATAGTATTTTATCAGTGTACGGTTAATCCAGCTTACGAGCGGTTATTTTTAGTTTAAACGAGGTGAATTTATGGATTTATTTAGCTCATCCAGAAGCAGCTTACAGGCTGCCCCTTTGGCCGAAAGAATGCGACCTCGGAACCTGGATGACTTTATTGGTCAGGAACACATTGTGGGTAAAGGGAGGTTGCTGCGCCGCGCCATTGAGGCCGATAAGTTAGGGTCCATTATTTTGTATGGTCCACCGGGCAGTGGCAAAACCACCTTAGCCACCATTATTTCAGAAATGACGAAGGCTAACTTTGTTAAAATTAATGCGGTTTCTGCCGGGGTAGCAGAGATTCGTGCAGAAATAAAAAAGGCCCAAGATAACTTAAATTTCTACGGCCAACGGTCCATTTTTTTTATTGATGAGATTCATGCCTTAAAAAGAGGGGCTCAGCAGGATTGTTTGCTGGAAGCGGTGGAAAAGGGTGTGGTTACTATTATCGGGGCAACCACAGAAAATCCTTATTTTGAGCTTAATGGGGCACTATTGAGCCGTTCCAGGATATTTCAATTGGCGGAACACAGCTCCAATGACCTAAAACAATTGATTCAGCGTAGTCTTATGGATGAAGAAAATGGTTTGGGTATGTACCGGGTGCAGCTTGCGGAGGATGCGGTAACACACTTTATCGAAATGTCTGGTGGGGATGCCAGAAATGTTCTCAACGCCCTGGAGCTAGCGGTGCTTTCAACGGCACCCTCAGAGGATGGTTGCCGCCACATTACCCTGGAAGTGGCGGAGGACTCCACCCAGCAACGCTATATTCGCTATGACAAGTCTGGTGATAATCACTATGATGTGATATCGGCCTTTATTAAAAGCATTCGAGGTTCTGCGCCGGATGCGGCCCTGCACTATTATGCAAGAATGACTGCCGCAGGTGAGGATCAGCGCTTTATCGTTCGCCGCTTAATTGTTCACGCTTCCGAGGATATTGGTATGGCTGATCCCCAAGCTATGTTGATGGCCCATGCTGCTTGGAATGCCTTGGAAACAGTTGGCCTGCCAGAGGCTCGCATTCCCATTGCCCAATGTATTCTTTATTTAGCCACGGCACCAAAAAGTAACAGTGTCATAGCAGCCATTGATGAAGCCATGGGAGATATTAAGAATAAAGCTGCAGGCAGGGTACCACTTCACCTTAAAGATACTCATTACAGAGGTGCCAGGGAGCTGGGGCATACTGGGTATAAATACCCCCATAACTACCCTGGACATTATGTGGAACAACAGTATCTGCCGGATGCTTTACAGGGAGTAACCTATTATAGACCTACGGAGCAGGGTAGGGAAAAATTAATAAAAAAACGCTTGTCTCTAAAAAGCAAAAAGGAATAATCTTTTAGACAGGGAATTACATATTAAAGATGAAAGGGGTAAAGAGGTGTCAGAGATAACCAATCAATATATTAACCTAGCCCAAAGACGCTCCCAATTGGCCTATTTAGATATTACGGAAAAAGAAGTTCAAGTGATGATGGCTCATAAAGAGTTGTTTATGAGTGAAGCCCAAGGGGTAGTAGATAAATTTTATCAGCATGTATTAAATTTTCCTTATTTAAGAGAACTTTTGAATCGATATAGCACGGTGGAGCGTTTAAAGGAAGCCCAAAAAATATATTTTATTTCTTTGTGTGAACCACTGAGTGATGATTACCTTCAAAGAAGGTTATTTATTGGTAAAAAGCACCAACAGATAGGGCTATATCCCAATTGGTATTTAGGTACCTATCAAATTTATATCGGCCAAATTCAACGCATTTTAGCTAACTATCATGGAAGCTGTACGGAAACCTATGCCGAGGCATTACAAGCCTTTTTGAAAAGAATAAACCTGGATATGCAGTTAGCCATTGAAACCTATATTTTAGACCAACTGCAACAGCTTATTTCCTTTCAAAAGGATATCGGGTCAGTGGCAGAAATAATCGATGACATTGCCGAACAGACAAATATGCTTTCCTTAAATGCTTCCATCGAAGCAGCCAGAGCTGGCGATCATGGCCGAACCTTTGCGGTGGTGGCTCAAGAAGTAAGAAAACTGGCCCAGAGATCTTCACAATCCGCCAAGGATATTGCCCAAATGGTGGCTTCTAATCAGCAGGTCATTGAGAAAATGAAAAAAACCTCCGATGAATAATAAGACCCCGTGGGGTCTTTTATTTATTCGGTTAATGTCAGCCATTCTTCCAGAAAAGAATCAATTTTAGACCTTTTACCATCGATTTCCCTGCTAAGTTCTAAGCATGCAGTATAATCCTGGGAGATTGCCGGGCTTGCCAATGAAATTTCCAGCTGGTTAATGTCCGCCTCGGTTTGGGCAATTAACTGTTCTAACTCTTCAATTCTTTTCAGGCGCTTTCTTTCCTGTCTTTGCAATTCTTTATTTTCTAAATAACTTTGCTTACCAACCTGCTCCTTGACAGTCGCAATTTGGTTTGATTGCGAACTTTTCTCAGCTTTCTTTGCCAGGTAATAGTCATAGTTACCTAAATAACTGGTCACTCCGGTGGGGTTTAGCTCAATAATTCGGCTGGCCATTTTATTGAGAAAATAACGGTCGTGGGAAACAAACAAAATGGTTCCAGGATAGTCAAGCAAAGCACTTTCCAAAACCTCCCGGCTTAATATATCCAGGTGGTTGGTGGGTTCATCCAGAATTAGTAGATTTGCCTTTTCCAACATTAATTTAGCCAGGGAAAGTCTAGCCCTTTCCCCCCCGCTGAGAGCAGCAACTTTTTTGTAAACATCATCCTCCCGAAAGAGGAAATTACCAAGCACTGTTCTTACATCCTTTTCGTCCATCAGACGGTAATCGTCCCACAGTTCATCCAGCACCGTTTTTTGTGGGCAAAGTTTTTCCTGTTGTTGGGCATAATAACCGATGCTAACATTGGTGCCTAGGCGGATGTTCCCCTCAATTGGAGATAATTGACCTATGATGGTTTTTAACAAAGTGGATTTACCAATGCCGTTAGGGCCCAAGAGGGCTAAACTTTCACCCCGTTCCAGGGAAAAGCTAATGTTAATTGCCAACTTGGTATTGGGATAGCCAATACTAAGCCGGGAAGTCTGCAAAACATCTTTGCCACTTTGACGGTTAATATCGAAGGAAAAATAGACCTGTTGTTTGGATATAGGTGCTTCCACCAGTTCCATTTTTTCTAGCAGCTTCATACGGCTTTGGGCCCTGCGGGTGGTGGATGCCCGCACAATATTGCGCTGGATAAAATCCTTTGTTTTGGCAATTACTTCTTGTTGTTGTTCAAATTGCTTAAGCTGTGTTTCCTGTTGCTGCGCCTTTAAATCAATAAAACCTGAATAATTGGTTTTATAAGTGGCAGCAGTACCATGCTCCAACTCAATAATGCGGTTTACCACCATATCTAAAAAATAACGGTCGTGGGAAACCACCAAAACTGCCCCGGTATAGGTTTGTAAATGTTGTTCTAACCAGGATAAAGTGTGTATATCAAGATAATTAGTAGGTTCATCAAGAATAAGTAAGTTTGGTTTACTTAAAAGGTTTTTGGCCAGAGCCAATCGGGTTTTTTGCCCACCACTCAGGGATGAAATGGGGGAATTATGGTCTAGATCTGAAAAATTAAGACCTTGCAAGACACCGCGAATCAATGAATGATAGCTATAACCCCCCAGGTCACGAAAGGTATCCGAGAGATGGGCATACTCTTCCATAATTTTTTGATAGGCTGCAGGGTTATTAAGCTGGGCTTGACCCATGGTCTCTTCCAGTTGCCTAAGCTTATGTTCCATATCCATTAAATGCTGAAAGACCGACAGCATTTCTTCATAAATGGATTTTTGGGAATCCAGCCCACTGTCCTGTGCCAAGTAACCAATGGTTAAACCGGCTTGTTTAAAAATATCTCCGCCATCGGGACTATGCTGAGCGGTAAGTATTTTCAAGAGAGTTGATTTTCCAGCGCCGTTAACACCCACCAGACCTATTTTTTCATGATCCTGGATTGAGATGGTGACGTTTTTTAAGACCTGTTTTACACCAAAGTATTTAGAAATATTGTTTGTCTGCAGTAATATCATTTTAAACTCCTCCAGTATAAAAGTTTAACCCAACTGGTGAAACGTTACAAGAAAGAAGTATAATTTAGCTATTAGCTATCCTGGAAAATGGCCATGAGCCGTGGGCCATGGGCTTTTAGCCATCAGTCATCAGCTGTCAGCCATCAGCCTTTTTGGGCTTCCATAAACCTTTGTCATCCTGAGCGGCAGCGAAGGATGACAGAGATAGCGGTTTTTAAAGCCCATGGCCCACGGCCCACGGCTCATGGCCATTTTAAAGGATGCTAAAAGAAAGGGTGTGTTAGCATGGAGTTAAAAATTACTGTGGTAGCTGAAAATTCCGTAAATAAAAGAGATCTCATGGCAGAACATGGTTTGTCCCTACTGGTTGAAACTCCCGAGTTTTCCTTGCTCTTTGATACGGGACAGGGTTATACCATTGAATCAAATGTTCGAACCCTGCAGATAGATCTTACCCAAATTGATGCCATTGCTTTAAGTCATAGCCACTATGACCATACCGGGGGACTTAAAAAGGTTTTGGCTTTGTCTGGGCCCAAACCTGTATATGGGCACCCGGCAATATTTGATGAAAAGTTTTATCTGGACAAGGAAGGGGAACTGCACCCCAATGGGATACCCTTTAGTAAAAGGGAATTAGAGGCCCTGGGGGCTGAGTTTCATCTGGGTACTAAACCGATCTATTTAAGCAATAATATTATCCTGGCTGGTCAGATTCCCCGGGTAACTGATTTTGAAGAAGTAAACCCTCACTTTGTAGTCAAAAGGACTGAGGAATATCCTGTAGATCCCCTGCCCGATGATCAAGCTTTATTTATTAAAACCTCCAAGGGGATTGTCGTTATAGTTGGCTGTAGCCACTCAGGCTTGATAAATATATTACTCTATGCTAAACAAGTAACCGGGGTGGAGGATATCTATGCTGTGGTGGGTGGCACCCATTTGGTGGAAGCAAAGGATGAAAGACTTTCTCATACAATCGAGGCCTTAAAAGAAATGAAAGTAGAAAAACTGGCTGTTTCTCATTGTACAGGCTTTCATGCCCAGATGAAACTGAAAGAGGCCTTTGGTGACGACTTTGTATTAAATAATGTCGGTCACTGTATGAAAATAGAATAGCTCTCCTTGCCGCCAGTGGTACTATCAGAAAATGAAAACTTTATGTCATCCTGAGCGATAGCGAAGGATCTTGGGGATAGCCCCAAAGATTGGTGGCAGCGTTGAAGTTTTGGTAACATAGCCGACGGTTGACGTCTGGGGACTTGTTGACTAAATACATATTCCCTCGGATGCCGCACATAGAGTAAGCTTTTTTTGTCGGTTTAATTTTTTAATCGCCTTTTCCCTGGACAGTGCTTGGCCCTTGGTATAATCCCCTTCCACATAGGCTAACTGCACAGGCAGCCGGCAACGGGTATATTTGCTGGCCTTGCCTTGGCCATGCATGAGTAGTCTCTTGTACAGGTCATTGGTAATTCCTGTATATAAGGTATCGTCAGAACATTTCAGAATATAAACTACATAGCAATCATTCACTTTAATAGTACCCCTTTTGTTAGGATTACTTCTTTATTATAGTAATGGCAGACAAAAAAAGGTAGTAAAAATAATAAATGGGCTGTAACTTAAAAAGTTACAGCCCATCATCTTATTCTGTATCTTTAATCAATTGTTCCTGCTTAGGGCAAGCCCCTTTACACTTGCGGTAAAAATTATAACAGGTGAAAAATAACCAACCAACTTGTTTTTCTCTGGTTTCATAATCCATTTTAGGTTCGATGGTAACAACTTCATTTACCTTTTCACAGAATTTTTCCAAGAATATCCCTCCTAGTCAAATAACTAACTATATATTGAATTGTATTCCAAAATTAGCTATAAAACAACCCCCTATAATAAATAGATACATTTTATGTAAGGCATAATGGATTAATAATTAATTAAAAAAGAAAGGGAGTTTGTCCCGTCATCTTTATATAAAACTGCAAAAAATGCAGGAACAAGTCTTTTTATCAAGAAAATAGTAATTTAAGGAATTGGATTTTGCTTTTTCGTGTAAAATTATGGTAGTATGCCGCTGGAGGAAGGAAGAACACCATGATAAGAGTTTCTGGAATAAAGTTGACCTTGGATCAAGATGAAGCTGATATTAGAAAAGGATTATTGTCGAAACTCAAAATCAAGGAAAGAGATTTGCTTGACTATCGTATTTTTAAGCGTTCCGTGGATGCTAGAAAAAGGGATCAGGTCTGTTTTATTTATACAGTGGATGCAGTGGTTGCCCATGAAGATAAAATCCTCAAGAAATTTGCCGGGGACAAAGATGTATCTTCCTCCCCAGATCTTGATTATAAATATATCAAACCAGGAGTGGTTCCTTTAAAGAACAGACCAATCATTATTGGTACTGGCCCTGGGGGGCTGTTTGCCGGATTAATTTTAGCAGTTATGGGCTATCGGCCGTTATTGCTGGAAAGGGGAGCGGATGTTGACACAAGAAGCGAGGCAGTGAGAACCTTTTGGAAAACCGGCAAACTTGATACCGAATGTAACGTCCAATTTGGTGAAGGGGGAGCGGGGACTTTTTCGGATGGTAAATTAACAACCTTAATACGTGATCCCCGCTGTCGCAAAGTTTTGGAGGAAATGGTGTCCTCCGGGGCACCAACTGAGATATTATATTCCCATAAACCACACGTAGGGACAGATGTTTTACGGTGTGTAGTGAAAAATATTCGCCATCGGATCATAAGCCTGGGTGGGGAAGTTTGTTTTAATGCCAAAGTATCAGATATTAAAATAGATCAAGGAAAGTTAACCGGCGTCGTGGTAAATGATGAAGAATTAATTAAAGCAGAAGTGGTACTGTTGGCCATCGGCCATAGTGCCAGGGATACCTTTAAAATGTTATATGACAAAGGTGTCAAGATTACCCCAAAGGCCTTTTCTATTGGGGTAAGAGTTGAACACCCCCAGGAATTAATAAATCGTGCCCAATACAAGCAGTTTGCCCACCATTCAAAGCTTGGGCCGGCAGAATATAAGTTGGCCTATCACTCATCAAGCGGACGTTCGGCCTATACCTTTTGCATGTGTCCCGGGGGTGTCGTTGTGGCTGCCGCATCTGAGGAGGGTGGCGTTGTAACCAATGGTATGAGTGAATATGCCCGCAGTGCTGAAAATGCCAACAGTGCGTTATTGGTGGGAGTAAGGCCTGAAGATTTTAATAGTGAGCATCCCTTAGCCGGTGTAGAATTTCAGCGTCAATGGGAAAGGAAGGCCTTTGAGCTAGCAGGAGCCAATTATCAGGCACCAGCTCAATTAGTGGGAGATTTCCTGGCAGACAGACCATCACGGCAAATTGGACAGGTGGAACCTTCCTACCGCAAAGCTGTGTCTTTGGCGGAGCTTAAACATTGTCTGCCCACCTATGTGGTGGAAACTTTAAAGGAAGCAATTTTGGATTTTGATAAAAAGTTAAAGGGCTTTGCCTTGCCAGAAGCAATCCTTACAGGGGTTGAAACCAGAAGTTCTTCGCCGATTCGTATTGAGCGTAACGAGCAGCAGCAGTCTAACATGGGGGGGCTTTATCCGGTGGGCGAGGGGGCAGGTTATGCAGGGGGCATTGTGTCTGCCGCAGTGGATGGTATTCGTGTGGCAGAAGCGGTTATAGCTAAGTATAAACCCCTAGGAGATGGAACCTATGTCTAAGTCTAAAAACAAAATTATTGTTATTGGGGGAGGAGCGGCCGGCCTGTTGGCAGCAATTGTGGCTGGTCGGTGCGATGCCCATGTTACTATTTTAGAGAGAAATCAACGAGTTGGCAAAAAAATTCTTGCCACGGGCAATGGCAGATGCAATTTAACCAATATGGAAATGGATATAGGGCATTTTCATGGTTCTTCTCCTAAATTTGCCATTACTGCCTTGCAGCAGTTTAATAATTATCAAGCCATCGAGTTTTTTGAGCAATTGGGTATCTCTCATAAAGTAGAGGAAAGGGGCAAGGTCTATCCTTTTTCCAACCAAGCCTCCAGTGTTCTGGACGTATTAAGGCACGAATTGGAACGTTTAGAAGTAGAAACCATCGTAGAGGCAGAGGTTAAGGAAATAAAGAAAAATAAAAACGGTTTTGACGTTACCATAAAAAATGGAGATAATTTTTTTGCCCATAAAGTAATCCTAGCCACCGGAGGGAAAGCTGCTCCAAATTTGGGTTCCACAGGAAGTGGTTATCAACTGGCGGAAAAGTTGGGACATCGTTTAGTTGAGCCCTATCCTGCCCTGGTTCAACTAAAATTAGCGGAGTCCTTTTTAAAGCAGATAAAGGGCATAAAAATTGATGGCGAAGCTGCGATTATCGTTCATAAAAGGCCAATGGCCCAGGCCCAGGGTGAAATCCTATTTACAGAGTATGGTATATCAGGACCACCTATTTTTGATCTTAGCCGTACTGCGGCCCAATGGCTGCATAAAAACAAACAGGTGTGGCTTAAGGTAAGCATAATCACCCATCTTTCCAGGGAAGAATTGGCCCAGTATATTCTGAAACGATTTCAGGACAACCCGACAAAAAATCTTGTTTTTAGTTTTGTAGGGTTTATTAATAAGCAACTGATACCAGTATTGTTGAAACAAGCGGGGATTCGTGATATTAATAAAAAAGTAGCAGAGGTTACATCTGCTGAACGGGAGAAAATACTTGATATTTTACAAGACTGGCAATTTGAAGTCATCGGAACCAACACCTGGACTGCTGCTCAAGTAACAGCCGGTGGGGTTGATGTTCGGGATATTAATCCCCAAACAATGGAATCAAAAATTGTTCCAGGATTATATTTTGCTGGTGAAATAATGGATATAGACGGTGACTGTGGTGGGTATAACTTACAATGGGCCTGGTCCTCTGGTTATGCAGCAGGAAGAAATGCGGTATTGGCATGATTGGTTATTAATCTTCCTCCTCTACAGTCCATTCATCCGGCCAGTTCATAATCTTACTGATTCGATGTGAGTTGCCATTTATAAAGCGGGTAGCAAATTGGTCGGCGTCCTGCTCGGATTTTTCATCGTTATTGGTTAAGAAGCTGTTGACATATTGGAATCGGTGTCTTAGTTCATGAACGAGGGCGTGCAGGGAGTAAAGCTGTTTACTGTGTCGATCATCTCCATCATCCGTTTGGACAAAAATGTATATGGCGGCAGTATCCGTTGCTTCATCATAGGTTCCTTCCAGATCACCTCGCAATTCCTCTAATGAAAAGCTTAAGCTGCGGGAGAAGAATTTAAAAATATCTAGCCTGGTTTCATAGACCACGACGGTTTTGGGCCGGTAGTCCTTACCCAGCAGCTTTATAAGCTGTTCAATTTGTTTATTGGTGATGATGTTCTGGTTATTAATGATTTTCAACTAGGTCACCTCCCTTTGATATCTCAGGATGACATAGTATTATATTATCCCACCTATATTGTCAAGATTTATTTCAATTAAGATTAAAGATAAGATTAAAGAGAGGTTCTATGCTAAGATTAAGTATTTTAAAATTAAAGATGCCCTTTGGGGCAAGAATGATAAAAACCGCCCTAGCGGTGATGATAGCAGTTTTTCTGGCCAGGGAATTTGAGTTAAATGCAGTTGTTGCTGCTATAACAGCCATTGTCAATGTGCAGCCCACCTTAAGTAGATCCCTGCACAATGCTTTTGAACAAATCATTGTCCATATTGTTGGTGTAATCATTGGCTTAACCATCGGATTTCTGTGGTCACCAGGCCCACTGGCCATGGGGATTGCTACACCGCTGGTCATTTGGTCTGCCCTAAGATTGGGATTTGGCGAAGTTGTTATGGCACTGATGCCGATGGTTATTATCTTAAGTTCACCGGAAGAGGCCTTTTTATCGGAAGCCCTTTATAGAAGTCTGGTTATATTTTTAGGTTTGGCCGTGGGTATGGCTGTTAATGGACTGGTTGCCCCGCCCCGTTATCGGGACCGATTGCTGGTAAGTCTGCAAAAACTCAATACTGCAACAGTGGATTTCTTTACGGAGATGACGAATGATTTTATCATTCCCCAACAAAAGCCCTTTGAAGCTTACGAAGAAAAACGTCAGGAGGTTAAAAGCATCCTCAAGGAAAGCCGCTTGTACCTTGAATTATGGAATGAACAATTGGGACGGCACAAATCCCCCTTCCCCTGGCAAGACCAAATGCTGGAACGCTATATTGATTTTAATGCTAACCTTTACCATAAATGCAAAGATATTTATGAGAATACAAAGGAACGTATTGCCTGGCGTGAACATATGGGAAACCCTGTCATATCCGAAGAATTTGCGGCAATTTTAGCGATGCTGCAGCACGGTCTAATTGAGTTTCAACGGTTGAATGAGCAGTTAAGAAGGTCTATATTCGAAGGAAAGCCAGCCCAAAGCTATCCTGTGGACGATGAATTTTGGCAAGAGATGAGTGATTATGTAGATATGTGGCACGAGAAATTAACCGGTGCCTATTATATGCATGCTTTACTTTTTTTAGCCGTGGTTGCTAATAACTTAAAGTATGGAACCCGTGCCACCAAGGAATTTTTAAACATGATCAACGAAAAGCAAAGCGCAGGAACCTTTGCTAAAAGAAATAAGTCTGCCGTCCGTTCTTAGAAGAATTTAGAATATGATTTAAATTATGGTATAATGAGAAAATATTGCGGCACAGAGGTGAAAATATGAGCACATTTGTGGATGACCTTCAGAAAAAAAGACGGGTATTTACCGTGCTTTTTGTTGCTTTTACAGCTATTTATGGTCTCGTTTTCTGGCAAGGGGAGACTAAACTAACGGAACATCAACTTCAATATGTTGTCTTAGGCTGGAGATTGTCTTTGGCAGCTCTTTCCCTATGGTTTGGCTACGCCATCGGTCTCAAACAACACACCGTATGGTTTGTCAGTTTGTTAGCCATTTTACCAGTTGTATCGTGGATTGGCGTCCTCTACCTGCTGTTTAAGAGTGGATCGATGCTGTTTGAGGCGAAGAAGGCCCAAAAAGGAAGCAAAGCACAAGTAACTGAGAGGGAAAAGGGTGGCAAGAAACAGGGAAAGAAAAGGAAATAATCGTCATCAGCCGTTAGCCCTCAGCTTTAGGATAGCATTAGAGCGGAGTGCGGAAGACAAAAGAGGCTTTTTCTAATAGTCTCTTTTATTTTGTGGCAAAATAGGAGAAACGTGATTATGGAGGCCCAAAGTGACTAAATTAACCTATGATGATATTTTTAAAGACCTTGTCAAATCAGCCTATGATGGTGACTTGGAGCAAGAGGTTGAAAGACTAAAGAAAGATGGCCATAGCCATGTTAATGACTTTATTCATTACGCCACGGGCGGGGGAGATCCCGATAAAGTTGTATTTAAGATAAAGGACTGTGACCTTGATTGCGGTTGCAATGATCAGGGGTGTCAGGTTTCCTGCTTGATGGGTGCTATTGAACGTGATGCGAAAGGAAACGTAGTCATCAGAAGTAGTGACTGCAATGACTGCGGCCACTGTGTGAACCTTTGTGAGCATAACTGTTTGGTGGATAAAAAAGAATTTATCCCTCTGATAGAGGTATTAAAAAATCGCAATATTCCAGTATATGCCATTATTGCACCCGCGTTTATAGGGCAATTTGGCCCCGAGGTTACACCGGGTAAAATGAGAGCAGCTTTAAAAAAGTTGGGTTTTTACGGTATGGTGGAAGTGGCCCTTTTTGCTGATATACTTACCTTTCGAGAAGCTTTAGAATTTGATGCCCATGTACGCAAAGAAGGTGACTTTGTTCTTACCAGTATGTGTTGCCCCATGTGGGTCTCCATGGTCAAAAAGGTATATAAACAATTAGCACCCCATATAACTCCCTCCGTGTCACCCATGGTGGCCTGCGGCAGGGGGGTTAAAAAATTGCACCCGGACGCGAAGGTAGTTTTTATCGGTCCTTGTATAGCTAAAAAGGCCGAGGCAAAGGAACCAGACGTAAAGGATGCAGTGGATGTAGTCATTACATTTAAGGAGCTAAAACAGATTTTTGAGGCAGTGGGTATTAACCCTGCGGAGGTGGAAGCAGATGAAAAGGAACATTCCTCCACAGGTGGCAGGATCTATGCCCGTACCGGCGGTGTAAGTGAGGCTGTTGCTGCTGCTTTGAAGAGGATAAGACCGGATAAACCGATCCAAATAAAAGCTGTACAAGCCCACGGCGTTAAAGAATGCCGTAAAATGCTGCAAGAGGCCCTGGAAGGAAAAACATCGGCAAACTTTTATGAAGGAATGGGTTGTTTCGGTGGTTGTGTCGGAGGTCCCCATGTATTAATAGACCCGGCCCAGGGAACAAACCTGGTGAATGGGTACGGCGACGAGGCCATAAGCCTCACACCGGCAGATAATAAATATGTGCTGGCTTTGTTAAAAAGCCTTGGTTTTGATGAAATAGAGGATTTGTTTGATGAAGAAAAGGCCAAGATGTTCAGTCGGAGCTTAAATCTTTAGAGGAACTGTAGGGAGCGGTCTTGACCGTTCTGTTCACGCAACGCCGGCAACAGCGGAAGGATTAAATGTAAGGGAACGACACGGGGTCGCTCCCTTACATTTTTTAGGCTATTTATTGTTTCTGGTCCATCAAGTAAAGAAGAATTTTGGTAAATTGTAAACTAACTAATTCGCTAACCGGTACGCCGGTTTCTTCTGAACGTTTTTCAATTACGTGTATTTGATTGCGTAAAAATTCATAGATAATATACTCTGCCACATCTTCTGGGGTTGAACCTTTCTTTGAGGCGTACTCTTCTAACATCTTTATTGTTTCTTCCGACAGGTTAAGCTCTAATTCTTTGTTTTGTTCCATTGCTGCACCCTCCATTGACATTAATTGTTTATCATTAGATTTATTCTATATACAAGTCCCGGTCCCTGCCGGCAAAATAATTTTTTCACAAGGATTTACTTGGATTGAGTCGAATTATCTTTAGTAAGATAGTAGGAGGGGAGTTCAGATTATGACTTACAGCTATAAACAGGAACTATTGGAACAGTTAGAAAACGGCTCATTACCTGAAATTGATCCATCAAATCGTTTCACCTTTGAGTGTAAAAACCAGTGTATGGGCAGATGCTGCAATTCAATAACGATTCTGTTAGACCCTTGGGATGTTGAAATTATGGCTAGACACCTGGGTATGTCAGGACAGAAATTTTTGGCGCAGTACTGCAAATATGAGTTTAATAACCAATTAAAATGGCCCTATGTCAGATTGAAACATGCTGAAGATGGACCCTGTATTTTTATGTTGGAGGATGGGAGATGTGAGATATACCCAGTACGTTCTCGCAATTGCAGAACCTATCCTATTGGCAGAGCGGTGCGGTTTGAGCAGGATGGGACCAAATCAGAACGCATCTTTGTTGTGGAAAAAATGGGTTTTTGCCTGGGACACAAATCGGAAAAGACTTGGACAGTTGAAGAGTGGTTTGCAGATGCCCAGTGTGAGAAGTTTTATGAATTATCCGATCTGTATTTAGAGGTTATCCATTATGCCACAACTCAACTAAACAGCCAGGCATGGAGCAATGAAAATATAGCTAGAATGATGTTGCCCCTACTGTATGGTCCAGATGTACTGAGGGGAAAGTTGGGGATATCCGAGGAAGAAGTGAGCCACGAGGATTTTTACCGCCGCAGAATGAAAGCATTGAAAGTTATATTAACAGATATTGCCGCAGGTTTTGGCTTTGGTCCGAATGCTGGTGAGGTTTTTTCAGGCAGCCTAATGGAACGAATGAAGGAAGTTCTGGTTACCGGATAGTATAGAAGGGAGTGTCGCATAACTACTTTGTAGTAAGAGACACTCCCCTTTTGATTAAGAATTGCTAAATACTTTTTGTGTTTCCTCCATTGAAATAAAGTCCAGGAAGGTTTGTACGATGGAGGACAAAGGCTTCTCCTTATTAACAATAACAGAGAAATTGCGGAAGATATTGACATTTGCGATGCGGCAAGTTTTTACAGTTTTCAATTGAATTTCTTTAGTAACCGCTAAGCCGGATAAAATAGTAGCACCCAGTCCAGCCTCCACTGCACCGATAACGGCTTGGGTATTACCAAGTTCCATCACCATGTTTAGGTTGCCGGGGTCTAATCCCGCCTCCTTCAAGGTAGCCTCCATGACCACCCGAGTACCGGAGCCTTCTTCCCTTAACACAAAGGGAAGGGCAGCCACTTCTTTTAAAGTAAGGTTCTTTTTCACCGTTAGCGGGTGATTAACGGGGAGAACTACTAAAAGTTCGTCTTTCATAAAAGGCTTAGAAATGATATTCTCGTTGGTTGCAGGACCTTCTATAAGCCCCAAATCCAATTTGTTTGACAAAATGTGTTCAACGATGTGTTGCGTGTTGTTAACTTCTAGGTGTATAGTTACTTCTGGGTAATCATGACTAAACATACCCATAATTTTTGGCAAAACATTTTCTGCAATGGTATGACTGGCTCCGAGGGTTAAATTACCACTTAGTTCCCCAACCAGATCATTTATATGTTGTTCTGAGTGCTCAACCAGATCTAGTATTTGATTGATGTATTTAAGCAATACTTCCCCAAATCGAGTTATTTTTAGTTTTTTATTCGATCGGTCAAATAATTTTGCACCGTAATGCTGCTCTAATAGATAAATATTATGATTGATGGTAGGTTGGGATAAATCCAGTATTTTACTGGCTTTGGTTATGTTTAATGTCTCAGCAAGGGTTTTAAAAACCCTAAAATGGGACAAGTTCATGGTATCACCTTCACTCTTTGCCTAATAGGCATAATATCTCCTAATTATATTCGGTCTATCAGAGAAATGTCTGCCAGGTTGCTGACAAAATTAAACTTGGCTTTTTTGATTCAAAGGAGTAGATTTTTATGGATTTTTTAGTAAATAAAGAAGTTCAAGAGTACATTCGTTCCCTTTTACCAAAGAAAGATAAAATATTTTACGAAATGGAAAAAGAAGCCGAAGAGAAAATAGTTCCTATTGTTGAGCCTGAGATGGCTCAACTTTTATACTGGCTGGCATTAACAAAGAAAAGTAAAAAAGTACTGGAGGTAGGAACGGCAATTGGCTATTCGACCCTTTGGCTGGCAAAGGCAGTGTTACCTCTAGGCGGTAAAATAACGACCTTGGAGATAAATGGGCCAAGGGCGGAGAGGGCTTGTCATTATTTTAAGAAAGCTGGGGTGGACAAGCAGATTGAATTGGTATTTGGGGATGCCCGTGAGATTCTTTTTACGCTTAAAGATTCCTATGATTTTATTTTTTTAGATGCAGCCAAGGGTAAATATGTAGAGTTTTTGGATAAGTGTGTGGAACTATTGGAACCAGGCGGCTTACTGGTGGCAGAAGATATATTTATGAGGGGTATGGTAATCTCCGGGGAAATTGATAAAAGGAGGAATAAAACAGCCGTTTCACGCCTGAGGACTTTTCTGGAATTGGTCACAGAGCACGATCAATTGGAGACCATTATCTTGCCGGTGGGGGATGGCGTGGCCATTAGTGCAAAAGTTCACAAACCCAGCGAATAAGTTCGTATAGGAAAGGTGAGCATATCCATGGTATAATTAACCTAGTTTTAGACATGAAACAACAAAATATTGAAATTTACGCAGTTAATGATTATTGCTTACTAATTTAAGTTGTTCTATAATACTATTGATTTGTCGAAAAAAGTAGAAACAAGGGTTTTTGTATCTTTTCTCATCATTATCAGCTAAATAGTTAGGAAAGATACTAAAAAATTAATTTATTTCAAGGAGGTATGTTCACTTGTTGCTAACGGTATTTGTTTATGTCTCTATTTTGGCATTCATTGGTTTATCCTTGTACAAGGCTTACCAGTTTGCCAAAATGCCCATGCATGGTCGCTGGGAACTGTATCCGGTCCCAAAGGAACCAGGTGAAAAGGGCCATTATGGTGGTTCTTACTACGAAGATGTTGAGTACTGGAACAAACCCAGGGAAGTATCTCATAGCGGCGAAATAATAGACATGTTAAAAGAAATGCTATTTATTAAAAACTTGTTTGTTAACCAAAAGCGTCAATGGTGGCTTTCTTACGCATTGCATCTAGGTATTTATCTGTTAGGTTTATGGACAATCCTTTTAGCAGTTGGCGCAATCATGGATCTATCGGGCATGCCTATTACCACTGCTGAGGGCGTTAGTGCCAATGCATTTGCTGCCTTTATTTATTATCTTACCTTTGCGGCTGGTGCGGCTGGTGCTCTCTTATTGGCCTTTGGTTCCGTTAGCTTGTTTTTAAAGAGAATTGTTAATAATACTTTTGCTAAGTACACCACACCTCAGGAATATTTTAATTTATTATTTCTCTTTGCTGTTGTAGCTTCTGGTTTGGTCGTTTGGATAGGTGACCCTAGCTTTAATTATGGCCGGGAGATATTTAAGGCAATGTTTACCTTCTCTGCCATTGAGGCAAACACGGCACTAACCATTCATATTCTTTTATTGGGTGCTGTAATGATCTATATCCCCCAAACCAAAATGAGTCACTATGTAGGCAAATATTTTGCTTTCCACAAGGTTCTCTGGGATAATGAACCAAACATCAGAAATTCCCAAATGGAAAGTGTAATTAAAGAAGCCATTAGCTACAAACCCAACGCCTCCTGGTCCGCACCTCATATCAATCCTGCGGCACAGCAGGACAAGAAGTAGTTAAAAACATACTAAGATAGGAGGTATACTAAAAAATGGGCGATATTAGACCCCAAGATATGGGTAAACAAACTGGTCAGTTAGCTAAAATAGAAAATTTAATGCCCCTACCAGCACCCTATGATAAGCCAGGTATGGAACCTCAATTTAAAGAGATTAAGGATAGTTGGAAAGAAGATTATTGCACCACCCTGGACGGCTTTGTGGGTAATGAGGCCTTAGTTAGACCTAAGACCAAGGAAGAAGAAGAGGCATTGGTTAAAGGCTTCTTGAATGGTTTGGAAAAGCTATTTTCTGATGAAACCAACAGAAACTATCTACAGCCATTTCTTCTCTCCTATGAGTATTGTGCTAAATGCAATACTTGCTCAGAGGCCTGTCACGTGTTTAAGGCCAGTGGTGAGCAAGAAGTTTACAGACCCATTTTCCGTTCTGAAGTTTTTCGTAAAATTGCTAAGAAACACTTCAACGGCAGCAGCTTCTGGAGTAAATTTAACGGTGGGGATATTGACATTAATGCTGAGACGATACTCCGTCTTGGTGAATTGGCCTACCGTTGCAACCTTTGTCGTCGCTGTGCCCAGACCTGTCCATTGGGCTTAGATAACGGCTTGTTGGCCAGGGAAATTCGTAAAGTTTTCAGTATGGAACTGGGAATTGCCCCTAAACCCTTACATGAAAAAGGCTCCATGCTGCAACTAAAAACAGGTTCCAGTACAGGTATCACCAGGGAAGCTTTCCTGGATATGATTGAATTCTTGGAAGAAGACCTTTATGAAAGAACCGGTAAACAGTATAAAATTCCTGTGGACAAAAAGGGTGCGGATATCCTTTTAACCCACAATGCCGGTGAATATATGGCTTGGCCCGAAAACCCAGCTGCCTTTGTTATACTTTTTGAAGAAGCCGGTCTGGATTGGACCCTTAGCAGTGAGATGATCGGCTACGATAACGTAAACTACGGTCTTTTCTATGATGATGCCCAGTCAAGAAAAATTGGTCTGGCCCAAGTAAAGGCAGGTAAAGATCTGGGTGTACGCAGAATCGTTGTTGGCGAATGTGGACATGCCCACAAAGCTGCCATGGTTTCCATTGACAGAGCGATGGTGGGTGCTGATAACATCCCCAGAGAGAGTTTTTTACCCCTGCTTCAAGATATCGTCAAGAAAGGTGTTTATAAGCTCGATCCCGCTCGCAACGATTTTCCAGTAACCATGCACGATCCCTGTAACGTTTCCCGGATGATGGGAATCGTTCAGCCCCAGCGCGATATTATCAATGCTGTATGTCCGCAATTTAGGGAAATGTATCCCCACGGTGCTAAGAACTTCTGCTGTGGTGGGGGCAGTGGTTTTGCCATCATGAAATCCTTTAATTTCCCTGAGTTTAGAAACAAAGTTTCCAGTCGTATGAAATTTAAGCAGATCCTTGAGGCCTTCCAAGGTGTCATGGAAGATGACGCACCCAAGTATATATGTGCACCTTGTTCCAACTGTAAAGGTGCCATTCGTGACATCCTGGAGTATTACCAAGCCACTGCCAAATTCAACGTCCATTATGGTGGTCTAGTGGAATTGGTTGTTAATGCCATGGTTCAATTTGACAGACCATTCTTAGAGTTTTTGGACGAAGAAGAATGGATTGCTAAACACGTTAAAAAATAAACATTCTTTTAAGGCAATCTGCCCTTAGGGTGGGTTGC
Source organism: Desulfotomaculum sp. (assembly GCF_982386235.1). Lineage (NCBI taxonomy): Bacteria > Bacillati > Bacillota > Clostridia > Eubacteriales > Desulfotomaculaceae > Desulfotomaculum > Desulfotomaculum sp. Next base: position 61,226 of record NZ_CEVWQM010000020.1, read on the forward strand.
CTTTTTATTGCAATAAATTTTGAGGATATTCCATCAAGGAAGCCATCTCATGGGCGAGCATTAACAGGCTTTGGGCGTATTCCATCAATGGTGCGGTCATTGGCTGGTCTAAACAGCTCATTAAGTAAGGCAGGGCAAATAAATAGGTGTCCGCCAATCGAATTGTTAACATACTAGCTGCAATTATCTGACCTTCATTAATTGACCCAATTATTAAGTTGGTTAAATCTTGTATAGCTGAAAAGTATCGCTTATGTTCTACAGGTGCTACTGCCAGTAAATTCGTTCTTGGTGTTAATGACTCAAAGGTTTTCATAAAGTTCAGCAGGTAGTCATAGAAAGACATTTCTCCCAGTGCAGTATAACGAATTTCCGCAGAGGCCCTGGACCCATATAGATCCATCGCAGCACTGATACAGTAATAAGCAGTACGATTATCCTTTGGATCTAAAACTTTCATACCTTGGGCTTGTTCCAAACTTGATTGGATTTTTTGATCGGCTTCTTGAATGAGTTCGGTTAACGGGTCATTACTATTACAGGAAGTACAGGATTGTCCCAAGCTGGAACGAGCTGCTTCCAGATCAATAGCCCGTTTAATTTCTGCCGGGGAATTAAGAAATTCTGAAATATGCTTGTGAATATTGTTGAAATAGTTGTAAAATTGTTTTATGTATAAAAGCTCACAGCCATAATAGACAGAGCTAATAAATTTGTTCATTGAGGCTGGCAGCAGGTGATGCTTAGGAATTTCAAGGGTAATCTGCTGCATGGTGCGCCAATGCGTATTTTTTACCTCCAAGATACCTTGGATATAATCCTGTAATAACAACCAAGAAGAAGTCCCATCTTTTATGTTAATGTTCACTAAAATGACAGGTTTATCAGCTTCATCCATATACCACTTTAAAGCATCTGTGGTCATGTTTAAACTTTGGGAAGGGTCATGAGAAATTATTAGGGAAAAATGTACTCCTTTTGGGGTATGACGGTCTAATATTTCAATATCATAGTCCCAGTAGTGATGGTCACTTTTGGTGATAACCCAGGAAATAGGAAAGGCATTGAACAGAACCTCGTGGAGTTTTGACGTACTTTTCATTTTTGAGGAGGGAGATGAATGATCGATCATTTCTAGACAATTAACTGAATTAAACATGCCTTAACCTCCTTAACCCTAGGTGAATCATTTTTGCGTGGTAAAGACTATGTATTCTTTTCGCTATTAATATATTAATAGTAACACGCCATGGTATTAATTTCAATATTATATTATTGTGAAAATAATTAAATATTGATTAATTTTGACTCTTCTTATCCTCCTAAAGTAATATCCTGGTTTTGGTACCAACTTAAGGCATCCAAAAAATGTTTAGCTTGAAAATCAGGCCATAGATCCTCAACCACATAGAAATCAGCGTAAATTGATTGGACAGGTAAAAAACCGCTTAATCTTCTCCTGCCTCCCCAACGAATAATCAAATCGATTCTTGAAATATCCTTAGAGGCGATCTCTTCATGCAGCAAGCATGTCTCTTTTGCTTTATTTGTCATGGCATGACTTAAATCCCACTTCCAGCCATAATTCACTAAAAAATTAATTTTTATCCTATCCCCGCCAAAGGTTTTGCGAGTGGTATAGGGCAATAATTCCTCAGGAAATTGTGGTGACTCATGGTTGCCAATCACCAATAAAGAAGCATCACGGTTCGCTAAAATATTCACCGCATCCACACAAGCCTTTTGAAAAGCTCGCTTTTGAATGGCAGGACGTTTGGTATTATCCACAGTAAAACCGTAGAATGTAACCTCCGGAATACCTAATTCAAGGCATAATTCATATAAGGCAAAACCTGGGTCAATACCACGGTTGTAGCCGGATTCCTTCGATAAGCCTTGATTCACAGCCCACCTTCTGTTCCCGTCAGGAATTATACCAATATGTTTAGGAAGACGTTTGAATTTTGGAATCATATTACACCTCTTAAATATTTGCCAATATTATTTCTAGGTTAATATGGATAATTTTTTGCTATTCTATGCAAAAAAATAAATAATCGTAGTGACAATTTTTTAACTAATATTTTGATAAATATGACAAAAAGTGGTTGACTTTTTTGTTTAAAAGGAATATTTATAATTTAACTACATAAAATCATGTGGGGTAACTTCAAAACGAAAGGGTGATTTTAGATCAAAACAACTAACTAAGTATAAAGTTTAAGGAGGGATAGCATGATTCATACCGACACAAATGCATCTGTCAGCGGGAAGGTGCCAATGTCGAAAAATGAAGACTGGTGGGCAGTCTGGTTGGGTTTGTTTATCTTTGCCCTAGGTTTAGGACCGATTTTTGGAGCTGACCTATTAGGCTGGGGAGTAAAATTTTCTACCTGGACAGATTTGTCAAAATCCTTTGCTCCCATGTCAAAGGTCTATAAAGAAACAATGTCTGGTCCAACATCACTCTTCCTTACCTATCTGTTTATGTTGGTATTAACCACCATCGGCGCTAAGGTAATGGGTGCCAATGTTAAAAGGTTTATAATTGGTTTTACGACCATATTTGTCATTACTATGCTTTGTATGGTCATCGGACAAAATGCTTACATTGCCGCTACCCCTGACAAACAAGAAAGTTTAGGTATTGGTTGGTCTCTGGGTTTAGGGGAAATGGGTTTTATTATTGCCATGTTAGTTGGTCTGGTCATTGGCAACTTCTTCCCAAGTACGGCCAGGTATTTAGAGGAAGCAGCCAAGCCTGAATGGTTTATTAAGACTGGTATTGTTATTTTAGGTGCAGCCATTGGGGTTAAAACCCTGGGTGCCCTGGGCTTAGCCAGTACAGTAATTGTACGGGGTCTCTGTGCCGTGGTTGAAGCCTATTTAATTTACTGGCCCGTAGTATATTTTATCTCTAGAAAATACTTTAAATTTACTCCTGAATGGGCGGCACCCCTTGCTTCGGGGATATCCATTTGTGGTGTATCTGCTGCCATAGCCACTGGTGGAGCCATCCGTTCTCGTCCCATCGTGCCTGTTATTTTATCCGCGGTTATTATCGTTTTTGTGGCCATTGAAATGTTAGTTTTACCTTGGTTTGGTCAAACCTTTTTATACGAAGAACCGATGGTTGCCGGTGCCTGGATGGGCTTAGCCGTTAAAAGTGACGGCGGTGCGGTGGCCAGTGGAGCTATTACCGACTCGTTGATTCGGGCAAAGGCTTTAAAAGAAACAGGGGTCAATTACGAAGAGGGCTGGATGCTCATGGCGGCCACGACGACGAAGGTGTTTATTGATGTCTTTATCGGTGTATGGGCCTTTATTTTAGCCATTATCTGGTCTGTCTTTAAACTTAATGAGAAGGGACAGGGATCATCCGTTACCAAAGGCAAGGTGTCTGCGGCTGAAATATGGGATCGCTTCCCCAAATTCGTCATTGGTTTTGTCTTTACATTTATTCTTCTATTAATCTGGGGTTACAATGATCCAAATATTATGGATGGAGCTAAGACTGGTACAGATCAAGCCAATGGCTTTCGAACTCTGTTCTTTGCCCTATGCTTTTTCTCCATTGGTTTAATTACCAATGTACGCAAACTCTGGGATGCCGGTATGGGACGTATTGTGGCGGTATATACCGTATGCCTATTTGGCTTTATTCTTTGGGTAGGATTAGTCATCTCCTGGATTTTCTACCACGGTATTATGCCACCGATTATTGGAGGTTAAATAGCCGGGAGATAAAAGGGAGGTATTTTATATATGTCGGAAGTTAAAATCAGGGATGTTAAACAGCCTACAGTTACTACACAACAACTGGATTACGAGGATGAATGGTTTGAACTGCAACCCATTGAGAAAAAACTAATATCTTACTCACTGCTCCTTGGTCTGGGTTTACTGGTTGTTTTCATCTTTATATTCAAACCATTTCACTAAAAAAATTAAAAACCGTTGCATTTGCAGCGGTTTTTAATTTTCCTACAAAATACATATTGAAATGATTGTAAAATAGTGGTACCTTGTCAAAAAACGAAGATAATATAAGTTTAATATTTCGTGGTAAAAAAAGGAAATGATGGGGTTACATCGTATATTGTATATAAAGTACAAAACCATAACAAAAGGTGGGACAAAAATGAATACTTTTCCAGGGGAAATTAATTTGTATTTGTTTCATGAAGGGTCCCACACAAGGGCCTATGAAATATTTGGTGCCCATGTTATGCAACAGGATGGCAGGGAAGGAGTCCGGTTTGCCCTTTGGGCTCCCCATGCAGTTGAAGTTCGGATTGTGGGTGATTTTAATAATTGGCAGGGGCATCAGCATAGAATGCATAGGGCAAAGGATCATCAAGTTTGGGTTCTTTTTGTGCCTGGACTACAAGTAAATGCTATCTATAAATATGAAATATTTACTGGACAGGGGGGAGTATTATTAAAATCCGATCCCTATGCCTTTTATTCGGAAATGAGACCAGACACGGCATCCCGGGTAATTAACCTGACTGGGTATCAGTGGCAAGATGCAGCCTATCAAGAAGGCAAGACGAAGGAAGCCTTATATGAAAGGCCTATCAATATCTATGAGGTACATTTGGGTTCTTGGCGGCGGCAGGGTCATGATTTTTTGGACTATCGGACACTAGCTGATCAATTAATTGATTACGTATGTGCAATGGGCTATACCCATATAGAGCTTTTACCGATCATGGAGTATCCCTTGGACGCTTCCTGGGGCTATCAACTCACCGGGTTTTACTCAATTACCAGTCGTTATGGTACACCCCATGATTTTATGTATTTTGTAGATCAATGCCATCAGAGGGGCATCGGGGTTATTTTAGACTGGGTACCGGCCCACTTTTGTAAAGACTGTCACGGTCTGGGGCGATTTGATGGGTTACCCCTGTATGAATCAGATAACGATTTACAAGCAGAAAACCAGCAGTGGGGAACCCTGAATTTTGATTATGCCAAGCCTGAAATCCAAAGTTTCTTAATTTCCAGTGCTTTATTTTGGTTGGATGTTTATCATATTGACGGTCTTAGGGTGGACGCCGTTGCTTATATGCTTTATTTAGATTATGGCAAGCAACAGGGGCAATGGTTGGTAAATAGATTTGGCGGCAAAGAAAATTTAGAGGCAATTTCCTTTATGAAAAAATTAAATGAGTTTGTATTTGAGTATCACCCTAACGCCCTGATGATTGCGGAGGAATCTACGACTTGGCCACTGGTAACCAGCCCTACCTTTTTAGGCGGGTTGGGTTATAACTACAAGTGGAATATGGGCTGGATGAACGACATCCTTCGCTATATGCAGATGGACCCCATTCATAGAAAATGGCATCACAACCTACTTACCTTTTCTTTTATGTATACCTTTTCAGAAAACTATATTTTACCCTTATCCCACGACGAGGTTGTACATGGAAAAAAATCTTTACTCAATCGTATGCCCGGTGATTATTGGCAAAAATTTGCCAACCTAAGACTTCTTTTTGGCTATATGATGGCTCATCCAGGTAAAAAGCTTCTCTTTATGGGGGGGGAATTTGCACAGTTTATTGAATGGGATGAAAATAAAAGTCTGGATTGGCACTTGCTGGATTTTGATCTGCATAAAAAAATGCATCATTATGTCAAGACCTTAAACCATTTTTACAAGACAGAAAAGGCCCTCTGGCAGCTGGATCATCATGAAAATGGTTTTCAATGGATTGATCCCCATGATTACAGCCAAAGTGTTATTACCTTTATGAGGCTGGGTAAAAACCCAGGGGAATTTCTAATTATAGTTTGCAATTTTACACCCGTTGTTCGGGAAGGTTATCGGATTGGCGTACCCTATCTGGGTGAATACACGGAAGTGTTTAACAGTGATGAGGTTTGTTTTGGCGGTTCGGGACAAATAAATGGTATTTTATTGGCTGAGGATGTGCCTTGGCACAATCAAGCATTTTCCCTGTCAATTAAGGTACCTCCCTTAGCAGTCGTTTACTTAAAGACTCTGTTAATTAATGCTGAATAAGTGTCTTGGGAACGGTTTTGACCGTTCCGTAGCTTAATATAGAAGCTGTTTAAAGAAGGAGGGGTTAATATGCAAAGAAAAGAGTGTGTGGCTATGCTGTTGGCTGGAGGACAAGGCAGTCGACTGGGGGTGTTAACCAAGAAACTAGCAAAACCAGCTGTTCCCTTTGGGGGTCGCTATAGGATTATTGATTTTACCCTGAGCAATTGCAATAACTCTGGTTTTGATACCGTTGGCGTATTAACCCAGTACCAACCACTGGCTTTGAACACCTATATTGGTATTGGCAGTCACTGGGACTTGGACCGGAAAAACGGGGGTGTTACTGTACTGCCGCCCTTTGTCAAGGAAATGGGGGGAGAATGGTACAAAGGTACTGCTAACGCTATCTATCAAAATATTGAATATGTAGATCGCTACAATCCTAAATATTTATTAGTACTATCCGGTGATCACATCTATAAAATGGATTATTCTTTAATGTTGGATTTTCATAAAGAAAAGCAAGCAGATGCCACCATTGCTGTGATAGAAGTACCCTGGCAGGAAGCCAGCGGCTTTGGCATTATGAATACAGCTAAGGATGCTAGAATTATTGAATTTGAGGAGAAACCTACCGTACCTAAAAGTAACCTGGCATCGATGGGTGTTTATATATTTAACTGGGGTATTTTAAAGGGATATCTGGAAAAGGATGAAAATAACCCCCGTTCCAGTAATGATTTTGGTAAAAATATTATTCCAATGATGCTTCAAGCTGGCCAAAGAATGTTTGCCTATCCCTTTAAAGGATATTGGCGGGATGTAGGAACCATCGAAAGCCTGTGGCAAGCTAACATGGATTTGTTATCAGAAAGCCCCTTATTAAACCTCAATGACCAAGAATGGAGAATTTATTCGGTTACCCCCCATCACCCACCCCAATATATTGCTGCCAGTGCTGATGTTAATTGTTCATTGATTAACGAGGGATGCATGGTTTACGGCAGTGTTTATAACAGTATATTGTTTCCAGGTGTTTATCTCGGAAAGGGATCTACCATTAGGGACTCAGTCATTATGCCCAATGTAAGAATTGGTGAAAATGTGACAATTGAAAAGGCCATCGTTGGAGTTGACACCCAAATAGAAGATCAATGCAAGATTGGCTGTCTGGATGAATTCTGCCAAAAGTGCAATGAGTTATGCTCAAAGATTACGGTGGTGGAAGGAAATATCGTGGTTTCAGGTGGTCAGGCATTAAAGAAAAGCTGCAAGTTTGATTGCAAAGTAGGATAGCCGGAGGTGATGGCGTGAAGGATGTTATGGGAATTATTAATTTAATGGAAAATGAAGATTACCTTAAGGAACTTAGTTATCACCGTCCAGTGGCGGCAGTACCCTTTGGCGGGCGTTACAGGATGATTGACTTTGTCCTTTCCAATATGGTGAATTCAGGTATTCGTAATGTAGGAATTCTTGTTCAACATCAATATCGTGCCCTAATGGATCATCTGGGGAGAGGAAAAGAATGGGATTTAGATCGTAAAAGAGACGGTTTGTTTTTTTTACCACCGAGTCAATACAATAATCAGGGCATTTACCATTGGGATCTGCGCCACTTTTACAATCATCTGGATTATATTAATTATAGCCGTCATAAGTATGTACTGATTTCGGGTGTCAATGTGCTTTGCAATATTAATTACCAAGAAGCCTTTAAATTTCATCAGGCCATGCAGGCGGATATCACTATAATTTACAAAGATATAGAGAACCAGTCAATAAATCTAACGCAAAGCCATTTTGTGGATACCGTAGAGGACGGAAGAATTATTGGCATTGAAATCTCTCCGGCCAAAACAACCAGCAATAAAATGTCCATGGAAATGTTCATTATGAAGAAAAGCTTGTTGGTAGATTTAATTAACAGCTGTCATTCTCGGGGAGAATGTGACATGGTTAGGGATGGCTTCATCAAAAATCTTCATCGGTTAAGGGTTTTTGGTTTTCCCTATCAAGGTTATTTAGCCACCATTAACAGTGTGCCAAGTTATTATAAACACAGTATGGATCTACTGAAGCCAGAAATATGGCGAAAACTCTTTTATGACCAGGGGAAAATCTTTACCAAAACGAAGGATGGGCCACCTACCAAATACAATGAAGGAGCAAAGGTTAGCAATGCCCTGGTAGCAAATGATTGTATTATTAATGGCATTGTAGAAAACAGTGTTGTTTTTAGAGGTGTCAAGGTTGGCAAGGGTGCTCATATCAAGGATAGCATTATTATGCAAAAGTGTGAAATCCAGGAGAATGCAACCGTTGAACATGTGATAGCAGATAAGGGAGTCATTATTACAAAGGACAAACACCTGAAGGGTGAAGAACATTATCCCTTAGTAATTAAGAAGAGAACAGTAATTTAGTTTTCAGCATTAGCTATTAGCCGTTAGCGTTTACTAATGGCTAATAGCTAATGGCTATCAGCGAAAAGTTACGGTAGATCTTTATGAAAAAAGGGTGGAAAGCCTATGAAAGTTTTATTTGTAGCCTCCGAAGGAGTTCCCTTTGTAAAAACCGGTGGCTTGGCTGATGTTATTGGTTCCTTACCCAGGGAATTGATCAAACAAGGGGTTGATGCAAGGGTTATCCTGCCGAAGTATGGTGATATACCGATTTCCTTTAGGGAAAAAATGACCTACTTGAACCATTTTCAGGTTCCTTTAAGTTGGCGGAATTTATATTGCGGGATAGAAAGATTAGAATACGATGGTGTTACCTTTTATTTTATAGATAACGAATTTTATTTTAAAAGACAGGGTCTATATGGTTTTATGGATGAAGCCGAACGCTTTGCCTTTTTCTCCCGGGCAGTATTGGCAGCACTGCCCCGGTTGGCCTTTCTGCCTGATATTATTCACTGCCATGATTGGCATACCGGAATGATCAGCGTCTTTCTTCGGTCCCAGTATCAGAATGATCCCTTCTACACAGACATTAAGACCGCCTTTACCATTCATAATTTACAGTATCAGGGTGTCTTTCCCGGTTCTATATTAGGCGATGTGTTAGGTTTAGGACGGGAACATTTCGGTTTGGATGGCATAGAATTCCACGGACAGGTTAGCTTTATGAAGGGTGGGGTGAACTATTCAGACCTCATAACCACCGTCAGTGCAACCTATGCAGAGGAAATTCAAAGGCCTGAATATGGTGAACGGTTGGATGGGCTTTTTAGGCACAAGAAAAAAAATCTTCACGGTATTTTAAATGGTATTGATGTCGAATATTATAATGCCGCTAATGATTCATGTATTTGCAAAAAATTTTCTTATGAATCAATCGATGATAAACAAGATAACAAAGAAAACTTGCAAAGAATAGTAGGCTTACCGATACGTCGTGACATTCCGGTATTGGCTATGGTTTCCAGGCTGGTCAGTCAAAAGGGTATGCAGCTTATTAAAGATATATTGGAAGATATGTTAGCAATGGATATTCAACTGGTAGTATTGGGAACCGGTGATCGGTATTATGAGGATATGTTCCGGGATGCAGCCTGGAGATTTCCTGACAAAGTATCAGCCAATATCCTGTTCGGCAACACCTTGGCTCACCAAATTTATGCCGGTTCGGATATTTATCTCATGCCTTCGGTATTTGAACCCTGTGGTTTAAGCCAATTGATTGCCTTACGCTATGGTTCCATTCCCCTTGTTAGGGAAACCGGTGGTCTGATCGATAGCATAAAACCCTATAATGAATATACTGGAGAGGGCAATGGTTTTAGTTTTACCCATCTGAATGGGCATGATTTTCTTTATACCTTAAAGAGAGCCATTGGTTTTTACTATCAAAAGGATATTTGGTCTAAAATTACCACGAATGCGATGCAATGTGATTTTAGCTGGTATAAATCGGCCCAAAAGTATCAAGACTTGTATAAGAAGTTAATGTATAAGCAGCAAATAGGGGGATAATGCCAATGACGGATTGGATTTATCATCATTCCCATGAGGTTTTCTACCGCAGCCCCTTTGGGGCTGTTCCTTGTGCAGAAAAAATAACCCTGGCTTTAACCTTAGAAGCCGGAGAGGTGGAAGCCGTATTTTTGCGCCTTTGGAAGTATGGCCGTGAAGAAGAAAAAATAGCCATGCAGCCCCAGGAGAATCAGGGTGATAGAAGGGTTTTTCGGGTTCAAATTAGTGCGCCCCCTCGCCAGGGGCTATTATGGTATTACTTTATTATTGTTAAAAATTCCAAGGTCTATTACTATGGCAACAATTCTCAACAATTGGGTGGGGTGGGAAAAATATATGACCATGAACCACCGTCCTACCAAATTACAGTCCATAAAAGGGATTTGCTAACTCCCCATTGGTTTAAAGATGCAGTCATGTACCAAATATTTGTAGATAGGTTTTTTAATGGACATGAAACGGGGCAAATCTTAAATCCCAAAAAACACTGTATGATCTATCCCGAGTGGAGTGCCACACCCAGGTATGGGAAGGATACGGTTACCGGAAAAACAGTTTGTTTTGATTTTTTTGGCGGTAATTTGTTGGGTGTTATCAAAAAATTACCCTACTTAAAGGAACTGGGCATTGGTGTAATCTATTTAAACCCTATTTTTGAGGCAGCCAGCAGCCATAAATATGACACAGGGGATTACAAGAAAATTGATCCCATGTTTGGTAATGATAAAATTTTTCAGGAATTGTGCAGTAAGGCAGAGCAAATGGGTATTTCCATTATTTTAGATGGGGTTTTCAGTCACACGGGTAGTGATAGCCGATATTTTAATAAAGAAGGTCATTATCCAACCCTGGGGGCTTATCAGTCTAAGGAGTCACCCTATTATGCCTGGTATCGGTTTACCAATTTCCCCGACCAATATGATTGCTGGTGGGGCGTTGATACACTGCCCAATGTCAATGAGCTAAACCCCTCTTATCAAGAGTTTATCATTACCGGAGAAGATAGTGTGATCAAGCATTGGCTAAGGATGGGGGCCAAGGGTTGGCGCTTGGATGTGGTGGATGAACTACCGCCGGAATTTGTTAAGAAAATACGAGCAGCCATGAAAAATACCAACCCAGATGCAGTGTTAATAGGCGAGGTATGGGAAGATGCTTCCCATAAAATAAGTTACAGTGAGATCCGTGAATATCTACTGGGTGAAGAATTGGACTCCGTTATGAATTATCCCTTTCGCAGCATCTGGTTAGATTTTTTATTGGGGAGAGCCGATGCTTTTGGTACGCATAATCGATTGATGAGCCTGTATGAAAATTATCCCCTGCAACACTTTTACTCGACGATGAATTTAATAGGTACCCATGATGTTTCCCGGGCACTAACACTCCTTAGTGATGCGCCTCCGGAAGAATCACTTTCCCGGGAAGACCAAGAAAAACTAAACTTATCGAAGGAGCAATTAAAGCTTGGCCTAGCCAGGTTAAGATTACTTGCTTTACTGCAAATGACCTTTCCCGGTGTTCCCTGTATTTATTATGGGGATGAAGTGGGGATGGTTGGTTATCGGGACCCATTAAACAGAGGAACCTATCCCTGGGGCCACGAAAACACGGAATTATTAGCCTGGTATAAGAAACTAATCAATTTAAGGAACAACTATCAAGCTTTACGAACGGGTCTCTGGCAGCCAATATACAGCCAGGGGCAAGTTTATGGTTATCTAAGGGTAACCGAAAAGGGAAAAGATGTTTTTAACAGACCGGCGTCAAATAATGTGTTTTTAGTTTTAGTTAACGCCAATAGGGACATTCCTGTAAGTGTTGCACTGGATTTAAAAAAGTGGTGCAGCGGATCAATGATTGACTTGTTACAGGATAACCAGGTATATCATTTGCGAGATGGATTCGTGCATTTTACACTGCAGCCACTACAAGGCGTTTTATTGGCAAACAACAGTCTTTAAAAAACTCAACAGAATGACCAAGACCATTCAAGAATGAAATCAACAATAAGCATTAACAGAGCCGAAAGGAAAGGTCTAAAACAGGAGATGCATATGACAACTAGAACAAGCGGTGTCCTGCTACATCTAACCTCTTTGCCATCTAAATATGGAATAGGCGATCTAGGAAAGGAAGCCCACGAATTTGTGGACTTTTTGTCCAGAAGCAAGCAAAAACTTTGGCAGGTACTGCCCCTCAATCCAGTTGGCTTCGGTGAGTCACCCTTCCAAAGTTATTCCGCCTTTGCGGGAAATCCCTTACTAATTAGCATCGATCTTCTGCTGGGGGAGCAGTTATTAAGTAAGCAGGATATTGCCAACATACCTTATTTTAATCCGGAACGGGTAGAATTTGAACAGGTACGCCCATACAAGGAAGGGCTGCTTAGAAAAGCCTTTGCCAATTTTCAAAAGAAGTTACCGAAGGATTTTATGAATTTCTGTACGGAGAACAAATGGCTGGCAGACTATGCTTTGTTTATGGCCTTAAAGGGACATTTTAACGGTCTGCCCTGGAATCGCTGGGAAAAATCAATTACCCTAAGGGAAACAAAGTCCCTGAATTTTTATCGGAGTTTCCTAAAGGAAGAAATAGAATACCACTATTTCCTGCAATACGCTTTATCGAATCAGTGGCTGCAATTAAAAAAATATGCCAACCATTACGGTATCAAAATTATTGGCGATTTACCAATTTTTGTTTCTTATGATAGCAGTGATGCCTGGGCCAACCCAAAGCTATTTGAGTTGGATGCCACCGGCAATCCAACCAAGGTATCCGGCGTACCGCCGGATTACTTCAGTACCACAGGACAACTTTGGGGGAACCCCCATTATCGCTGGTCAGAAATGGCAAAGGATGATTACCAATGGTGGCGTGATCGGTTCACCCACCTGCTCAGAATGGTAGATATTATTCGCATTGACCATTTTAGGGGCTTTGAAGCCTACTGGGAGATACCGGCTGGTGAAGAAACCGCAGTCAATGGAAAATGGGTCAAGGGACCTGGGGAGCAGTTTTTTAACACAATTACCAAGTACTTGGGAGAAATACCTGTTATTGCTGAGGATCTAGGTATTATTACACAGGAAGTGGTGGAGTTAAAGGAAAAATTTAATTTTCCGGGTATGAAAATACTACACTTTAATTTACACAGTAATGAAAAAGAAGATTTTTTACCGGACCAATACGAAGAAAATTCGGTGGTTTATACGGGAACCCATGATAATGATACAACCTTGGGTTGGTACAACAAACGATTGCCTGATGATCTTGATTTCTTACAGGAATACCTAAACTGGGACCCCCAGGAAGAAAGCATCTGCTGGAGGCTGATTGACTTAGCCTTTCATTGCAAGTCTAATTATGCCATTATTCCCCTCCAAGATATCCTTTGCCTCGACAGCGAGGCCAGAATGAATTACCCCGGAACAGTTGGCGGCACCAACTGGGCCTGGCGCTTTCACCGGGGCTCCATCACCCAGGAGATTGAGACCAGGCTGAGGACGATTACCGAGGATAGTGGCAGAGTATAGTAAAATCCCCAATAATAGGTCAAATTCTTCTTTGTTAGATAATACCGCAACAAAATGTTATGATTAAAAATATCAAAACAGCCCCTAAAATGATGAATGGAAAAGGGCGTGTCGCAAAACGTTTAAATGAAAACGTATGGCGACACGCCCTTTTTTATTTGTGACATAAAAATTATTACATCTACGAAGGCGAATTTTACCATTTAGGCCCCGGTTTGGGCACAACAAAACAAGGGAAGAGA
>NZ_CEVWQM010000021.1:0-72019 GCF_982386235.1 Desulfotomaculum sp.
GGCTTGCTGTTTGAACATGTGCGGTGCTGTACACTGCTCTGACATTGCGATCCTGGGTATTCACAGAACCGTACCCAAAATTGACCACGAAAACCTGCACAAACTGTGCGAAATCCCAACCCTGACTGCTAGCTGCCCCACTGCAGCTATCCGTCCCAATCCCAAACTGAAATCAGTTGATATTAAAGCTGAGCGTTGCATGTACTGCGGTAACTGCTACACCATGTGTCCGTCTGTACACATCATCGACGCTAAGAACGATGCTGTTTCGATCTGGGTTGGTGGTAAGATTTCCAACAGCCGTATTGGTCCCAGATTCTCTCGTTTGGCCATCCCCTTCCTGCCCAACAACCCCCCACGCTGGCCGGAAGTTGTTGACGCAGTTAAGCACTTGGTTGAGATATATGCTGAAAATGCACAACCTGGTGAGCGTATGGCAGAGTGGATCGACCGCATTAGCTGGGAGAAGTTCTTCGAAGTTTCTGGTCTGGAATTTACAGACAAGCACATCGACGACTTTACCCTTGCTCAAACTACTTTCAGAAGCACCACTCAGTTCAAGTGGTAAGAATATAGCTGCTTGATACCGAGTATAATAGGTTTATGAGCCGCCGCCGCAAGGCGGCGGCATCTAATCATTTACCACCCATATGGATGGTAGGAAACGGTGGTGTAAACAATGGAAGAAACTAAAGAAAAAATTTTAGCTTACCTCGCAGGAGTTAGCAAAGAAAAACCCCGTGTAGTTGCCGAAAAAATTGGTGTTAAAAAGAAAGAAGTTGACAAGGCTGTTGCCGAACTGGCTAAAGAAGGTAAAATTGAGTATCTCTACATTGGTACCTCCTATATTACCCTAGCCGGTAAAGACCATACACCTGGCGTTGAACACAACTAATTTAACATGATGTTAAACTCAAAAAAGAGCGGAAAGCATCCGCTCTTTTTTGAGTTTAACCATTGAGACAAGGGGACGGTGGGTCAAATAACCTGTCCCCTTGTCCCAAGACCCCAAAGCTAAGCCACAGGGTTTCATGGATGCTGAGAGGGTTACAATAATAGGGGAGGGCTTGACTTATGGGGAGAAATGTACAAATAATAGTAAGAAGCAGCCAAAGGGGTTTTGATAATAATCCAGAGGTAATCGAACTTAATTATGAAGGTACCATCCATCAAAAAAATAATAACTACTATATCGTCTATAAAGAAACAGAAAACACCGGCATGGGCAATACCACCACGACCCTTAAAGTAGAAACAAACGCTATCACCATCAGCCGCAGTGGTGCAGTTAACATGAGACAAGTTTTTCAAAAAGACCTTGAACATCGTGGTTTTTATCAAACACCCTATGGTGACATGGAAATGGCAGTGATAGCGAGGAATATTGAGGCAAGCTTGACAGAGCTAGGGGGAAGTATTAAGCTAGAATATGAATTAGAACTAGACCATTCGACGTTGGGGATGAACGATTTAGAGATAGCCATAACGCAAATATAACACAACACAAATACACCTAATATTTACCTCAAAAACGAAGGAGGATTTTCTTTGCAAGGATTGGTAGAACAGGTTAAAATCGGCCTAGCTCTGGCGTTGCAAACGGCTATTGGCCAGGCTGTGGCTAATGGCCAGTTAAATCCGGTGGAAGCACCGGAGGTGGTCATTGAAGTACCCCGTGAAAAGGGACATGGTGATTTTGCCACCAATTTAGCCATGCAGCTGGCAAAATCAGCAAAAATGGCCCCCAGAAAAATAGCAGAAGCAATAATAGATAACCTGGACTTGGCAAGTACCCCCGTGGAGCGTGTGGAGATTGCCGGACCGGGCTTTATTAATTTCTACCTGCAAACAAGCTGGGTATATGGGGTCATCCCCATGGTTTTACAAGAAGATCGTAACTATGGGCGGCTGGAAATAGGTGAAGGACAAAGGGTTCAAGTGGAGTTCGTCAGTGCGAATCCCACTGGTCTATTGCACATGGGCAATGCGCGGGGAGCAGCTTTGGGGGACAGTCTGGCATCCATCCTAGATTTTGCCGGTTACCAAGTGGGTAGAGAGTATTATATCAATGATGCTGGCAACCAAATCGAGAACTTTGGCAAATCCCTGGAGGTTCGTTTTCTCCAACAATTAGGTCAAGATATTCCCATGATTGAACAGGGATACCATGGTGAAGATATTGTTGATACGGTAAAGGGGTTTATTAATAAAAATGGTACGGCTCTGGCTGAGGCAGATGAGGATACCCGCCGGAAAACCTTAGCAGCCTATGCTCTCCAAGAAAAACTAACTCATATCCGTAACACCCTATTGGACTTTGGTGTGGTCTATGACAGATGGTTTTCTGAACAATCCCTGTATGATAGCGGGGCCATTACCGATACCCTAAAGGAACTGCGCCAAAGGGGTTATATTTATGAACAGGAGAACGCCCTTTGGTTTAAGGCCACTGATTTTGGCGATGAAAAAGACGAGGTATTAGTCCGGTCAAATGGCATTCCCACTTACTTTGCTGCTGATATTGCTTATCATAAAGATAAATTTGATCGTGGCTTCGATCGGGTCATTGACATTTGGGGTGCAGACCATCATGGCCATGTTAACCGAATGAAAGGTTCCATGGCAGCCTTGGGCTATAATCGGGATAATTTACAGATAATCCTCATGCAGTTGGTTCGCTTGTTCCGGGGTGGAGAAATAGTCCGCATGTCCAAACGAACCGGGCAATTTGTCACATTGGAAGAATTGGTGGAAGAAGTGGGCAGAGATGCGGCACGTTATTTCTTTGTCATGCGCAGCCCAGATAGCCACTTGGAATTTGATTTGGATTTAGCAAAATCCCAAACCAATGATAACCCGATTTTCTATATTCAATATGCCCATGCTCGCATCTGCAGTATTTTGCGTCAACTACAGGAACAGGGGCGTAAACTGCCGGAAATCAGTGAGGTCAATCCTGCACTGCTTAAAGAAGAAGCAGAATTGGAACTGCTGCGTAAATTAGCGGATTTCCCCACGGAGATTGCCGCCGCCGCGGAACTTATGGCACCCCATCGGATTGCCCGCTATCTCCATGACCTGGCAGGTTTATTCCATAGTTTCTACAACAGCCATCGGGTCATTACCGAAGACGCAGCTCTCTCGGATGCACGTCTATTATTGGTACAGGGTGTTCGTATCGTGCTAAGAAATGCCCTGGGACTGTTGGGCCTAACGGCACCGGAAAAAATGTAAGGAGTATTTTAAAAATGAAAGAGGTTATTTATGCCACCTTCACTGGTTTCCTGGTCGGCCTCCTCTTTGCCAAACTTAAACTACCTATTCCTGCACCACCCACCCTGGCAGGTGTCATGGGTATTGTCGGTTTATTTTTAGGTTATATACTTGCTATACGATTAGGGTGGATGCGATAAACTATTGACAGGATAAGTCTCGATCGTTAGAATGGGATAGGTATTACCAAAAATTCTACAAACTTTGACAGGAGGCAACCATGGCCAAGTTTATTTTTGTTACCGGCGGAGTGGTGTCATCCCTGGGTAAGGGTATTACGGCAGCTTCCTTGGGTCGGCTATTAAAGAGTCGTGGCTTAAAAGTTGCCATACAAAAGCTAGACCCATACATTAACGTAGACCCAGGGACCATGAGTCCATACCAGCACGGCGAAGTCTTTGTTACAGAAGACGGAGCTGAAACGGATCTGGACTTAGGACACTATGAACGGTTTATTGATACGAACTTAAATAAAACCAGCAATATGACCACCGGGGCCATTTACTGGTCTGTTATTAGTAAGGAACGCCGGGGTGATTACCTAGGGGGAACCGTACAGGTCATTCCCCATATTACCAATGAAATCAAAGAAAGAGTACTACGTATGGCCAGGGAACTGGATTCCGATGTGGTAATAGCGGAAATCGGGGGTACGGTTGGGGATATTGAGTCCCTGCCCTTCCTGGAAGCCATTCGTCAGCTCCGGGCTGATCTGGGTAAGAACAATGTGATGTACATTCACGTTACCCTGGTTCCGTATCTAAGGGCAGCCAATGAGTTTAAAACCAAGCCCACCCAACACTCTGTAAAAGAGCTAAGAAGCATTGGTATTCAGCCGGATGTTATCGTTTGCCGTACCGAGAAACCATTTCCCAAAGAGATGGAAGAAAAATTAGCCCTTTTCTGTGATATTGACAAAGACGCTGTTATTCAGGCAGTGGATGCCTTCTCCATCTATGAAATTCCGCTGCAAATGGAACTAGAGGGCCTGGATGATATTGCAGTGGAACGATTAGGCCTCCAGTGCGGTGAAACAGATATGACGGAATGGAATAACATGGTGGAACGCATGAAAAACCTCAAACAGACCACCACCATTGCCTTAGTCGGAAAATATGTATCTTTACCGGATGCCTACCTCAGTGTGGCCGAGTCCCTACGTCATGCCGGCCTTAAGCATGATACCTCTGTGGACATACGTTGGATTAACTCCGAAGATCTTGAGAAAGTTTCCCCGGAGGAGCTTTTAAGTGATGTTGACGGTATATTGGTACCAGGCGGTTTTGGTGATCGGGGCATTGAGGGTAAGATAAATGCCATTCGCTATGCCAGGGAGAACAAAATACCTTTCCTGGGCATTTGCTTGGGTATGCAACTGGCAGTTGTAGAATTTGCCCGTAGTATTCTTGGCTGGCAGGATGCGAACAGTTCAGAATTTAACCCTCACAGTCAATCCCCAGTCATCGACCTTTTGCCGGAGCAAAAGGATTTAGACAAGATGGGTGGCACCATGAGGCTGGGTGCTTACCCTTGTAAGCTGGTACCCGGTACCCTGGCCCATAATGCCTACGGGGAAGAAATTATTTATGAGCGTCACCGGCATCGTTATGAGTTAAACAATGAATTTCGCAAAGATTTAGCCCAAGCTGGTATGGTATTCAGTGGCACCCTACCCAATGGCAAGCTGGTGGAGATGATAGAGCTAAAAGATCACCCCTGGTATTTGGCTACCCAATTCCACCCAGAATTCAAATCCCGCCCCAATCGCCCCCACCCCATATTCAGAGATTTTGTCGGGGCTGCCATCAAAAACAAGAAGTAAGGTAACTGACAGCTTTGGTGAAATTGACCAAAGCTGATTTTTTTAGCTTAAGGGATCGTTTTCTAGGTCAGCCATGGGCCGTGAGCCATAATTTTTTCATAAAATACGATGATACTGTAAACACCTAAGACATATGCTACAAAGGACACCAAAGAAAAACAGGCAAAAAGCACATGGCCCAAAATAAAACGAACGGAGAGGATTCATCTTGCACAAAAAAATCATAACCGGAGTTGTTATAGCCGTACTATTATTTTCGCTTGCAGTGGCGATGGCTTTTATGGGCAATGGGGAAAGAACAGCTCAAAAAACTGCTGCCGGCGAGAAAATTGCCGTTGTACATATTGAGGGAACCATTATGTCTTCATCTCCCGGCGGTTTCGGTAACCCTGCTGTGGCGGCAGCTGATCAAATCACCAGGCAACTAAAGGAAGCCAGGGAAAATCCTGATATTAAGGCCGTTATATTAAAAATGAATACAGGTGGCGGTACCGTGGTAGGCTCCGATGAGATTGGTCGGGAAGTAGAACGGGTGCGCCAATCAGGGAAAAAAGTAGTCGTTGCCATGGGAGAAATGGCTGCCTCCGGCGGCTATTGGATTTCCTGTAAAGCAGATAAAATTGTTGCCAACCCAGGTACCTTTACAGGTAGTATCGGTGTAATCATGCAGCTTACCGAAATGAAGGACCTCTTTAACAAATTGGGTATCGAAGTGAAGAACATAAAGACCGGCGCCTATAAAGATATGGGTTCCAGCAATAAGGAGCTTTCCCCGGAAGAACAAGAGATTTTTCAGAGCTTGGTCAACGATAGCTATGAGGACTTTGTCAAAGTAGTGGCCGAGGGAAGAAAAATGGATCCAGTTCAGGTCAGAAAGTTGGCAGACGGTAGAATATATACCGGCAAACAAGCAAAGCAATTGGGTCTAGTGGATGCGTTAGGTGATTTTGATACAGCAGTGCAAATAACTGCTGAATTAGCTGGTATTAAAGGAGAACCGGAATTAATAGATATGACAGGGGAGCAGCTGTTATGGCAACAAATCCTAGGCGGTTTGCAGGGGAACACCCAACTAATGCCGATTCCATTAGAAGGGTTGCTGTTATTACCAGACAAAGTAGCAGCACCGATGAATACCAATGTGGAGTAAGGGGGAGTAGCATTGAATGATCGAAAGGAGCAAAATCCGGAGCAGCTATCCAATGATCCTATCCAGAAGGATCAACTTTTGCCTCCCAATCCATCGGAAATGAAGGACAGCCTAACGGAAACAGAGGCAACTACACGAGTAGATGAAGACAGGCAACCGCCTCTTCAGTTTTACGAAATTGTTTATGGGGTATTGTTTGATCCAGTTTCAACCATGAAAAGGATTGCAGTTAATCCGCCTTTATACACCACCCTATTGATTGTTATTTTAGTTTCTCTCATTGGTTTGCTTACCGAATTATATTCTTCCAGCCAGGGAACAGTTAGCAACTGGGGATTACCTGATATGCCATTCTCCCAGTCGGCCAATATATCCCAAGCATTGAGGGCGGCAACACCACTGCTGGCTATTTTTGGAACCATCTTTGTTTTTCTTAAGTGGTTTTTTTATAGTGCCCTCTTACACTTAGTGGCAGATTTCTACGGAGGACGTGGCAGAGCCAGGACCGTCTTTGTGGTTTATGGGTTAGCTGGGTTACCGGAGGTGTTTTTAATCCCCCTTGGTGTAATTACCACTTGGTTATCCGGTGGCCTGGCCACAGGAATCATGGTGGTGGCAAATTTGCTTATCTTTATCTGGGGCATGATTCTATTAACCATTGGTTTACGGGAAGCCCATCATTTTAGTACCGGCAGAGCATTGACAGTTATATTCACACCCGTCATCGTGATGCTATTGCTGGCTATCATCGGTATGGTGGGACTAATGGCAGTGTTGTCCGCCAGCATATTTTGATCATTCCTTAAAAAGAATTTTGTGTCAAAGAAGGTATTGGCGGTGAATTGTCGAAAAACTTACCTACCGATGGTTATGAATTCGGGGGGTAGTGGAATAGAATGAATAGAAAAACAACCTTTGATATTCTTATAGTGGATGATCAAGTCGGGGTAAGACGACTGCTCTTTGAGGCATTAGCGGATGAAGGTTATCTTGTAAAAATGGCTGGGGGTGGGTCAGAGGCCTTGAAAATACTTAGCCAAGACTTTCCTTCCTTGGTCCTCTTAGATATGAAAATGCCAGTCATGACTGGCTATGAAACACTCCAGGAAATCCGTAAACAGTTCGGGCAGCTTCCGGTGGTAATGATGACAGCTTATGGGGATATGGAAATTATCGACCAGACCAAGGGCCTGGGAGTAAAGCATTATCTCAACAAACCCTTCGATTTAGAAGAGGTTCGGGTTTTGGTTAAGACCATCCTGGCAGAGTCTGAGGGAAACACAAATGTACAAACGGAGATCAGCTAAACCGAATACATTAGAAAAGCTTGGCTCGTGGCATGGAAGTCTGATAGTAGAAGAAAAAACAAAAAGGAATTTTTTCTTAGACGGCGAACTCCTTATCCTAAAGAGGAGGTTATAATGGTGCTTATAACCACTGTAGTTACGCTGGCTATTCGTTGTCCGGAGTGTGGAGCATTAGAATTTCATAACCTCTCGCGATTTAGCCTTTCGGGTAATGGCAAATTTGAAGCCCATTGCTCCTGTGGAGCTTTCCTGTTAGGTATTGTTAATCGCTCACCGGGGAGTTATTGGCTGCAGATACCTTGTATTTTCTGCGAGACCAAGCATATCCGTGAGCTATCCGGAACTCGCCTGTGGGGCAAGGAAACGATTTACCTTATTTGCCCAGAATCCGGAATGGAACTGGGGTTTATAGGTGAGGCTGAGCAAGTAAAAGAACTTGCCGAGTCCCTTGACTCCGGCTTGCAGTCATTAATTGATGAACTGGGGTACGACGAGTATTTTAACAATCCAGAGGTTATGCACCAGGTAATGGAGTCTTTGCAAGAAATTGCAAACAATGGTGACCTTTATTGTCAGTGCGGCAATACCCGCATTGAGGTTGATGTTTTTTTAGATCGCCTGGAACTTCATTGCAAAGAGTGTGATAGCATTAACATTGTATATGCGGAAACCGAAGAGGACCTTAAAGTAATTCAACAGGTGGATGCCATAGAACTTACACAGCATGGCTTTAAATGTCTCGATAGTTTTTCCAACAATCCGAAACACACGAAAAAGACCCGGCGTAGGCGGAACAAACACTCATAAAAACATAATTCAGGGTAACTATGGTCATACTTATTTTGACCCCGTTAGTCGCGGAATTAATTTTTTTCTATGCCGGAATATGGTTCCTGAAGAATTTACCTGGCACCAGTTCGTCGGCTCGACGTGGTCCAGGTTTTTAATTTTGTCCAATAGCTGTTGCGCAGCTAAAACAAGGAGGTACAAAAAATGCCGTTAGTTTCTGTAAAAGAGTTACTCGCTAAGGCGGAAGAAGGAAAGTACGCCGTTGGTGCCTTTAATGTTAACAACATGGAGATTGTTCAGGCTATCTTAGCAGCAGCCGAGGCTGAAAAGGCACCGGTTATTATGCAGGCCAGCCAGGGGGCAATAAAGTATGCCGGTATCGAATACATTTATGCCTTGGCCAATTTGGCAGCAAGCAAGTCCACTGTACCCATGGCCCTTCATTTAGATCATGGTACCAGCTTTGACCAATGCATGCAGTGCATTCGTTATGGTTTTACCTCGGTGATGATCGATGGTTCCAAATTACCCCTGGAGGAAAATATCGCCCTTACCAATAAGGTCATTGAGGTTGCCCGGGCCACTGGTGTTTCCGTTGAAGCAGAACTGGGGAAAATTGGCGGCACGGAGGACGATATTCATGTGGATGAGAAGGATGCTTTCTTTACCGATCCAGAAGAAGCCCGCTACTTTGTAGAAAAAACCGGCGTAGATGCCTTAGCCATTGCCATCGGTACTGCCCATGGACAATACAAGGGTGTACCACAGTTGGATTTCCCAAGACTAGAAAAGATCGTTGGCATGGTCAAGGCTCCCATTGTTCTGCACGGTTCTTCTGGTGTTCCGGATGAAGCCATTCAAGAGGCTATCCGTTTGGGTGTTCGTAAGGTGAACATCGATACCAATATTCGTGAGGCATTTACGGGTGCCTGTCGCCAAGTACTGGAGAACAATGCCAAGGAAATTGACCCTCGTAAAGTCTTAGCACCAGCTAGAGAAGCGGCTACCCAGATCATTCGTGAAAAGATCCGTGTGTTTGGTAGTTCGGGTCGGGCTTAAGAAATAATTACAGGAGGACTGAGAATGCTTCTTTTTATTGATACTGCCAATGTGGAAGAGATTCGAGCCGCCAATGCCCTCGGTGTCATTGCCGGTGTGACAACCAATCCATCCTTGATTGCCCGCGAAGGTCGTGATTTTGCTGAAGTAGTAAAAGAAATCACCTCGATTGTGGATGGACCCATCAGTGCGGAAGTAATTAGTTTGGATGCCCCAGGCATGATGAAAGAAGCAGTAGATCTGGCAGCAATTCACACCAACATTGTTATCAAGGTTCCCATGACAGCGGAGGGTTTAAAAGCAACCAAAGCCTGCGCTGAAAGGGGAATTAAAACCAATGTTACCCTGGTTTTTTCCGCCAATCAGGCACTTCTGGCTGCCAGAGCAGGTGCCACCTACGTCAGTCCCTTTGTGGGCCGCTTGGATGACATTGGCCAGGATGGAATCGGCCTAATTTACGATATTGTAGAGATTTTTGACAACTACAATTTAGATACCAAAATAATTTCGGCCAGTATTCGCCATCCCCTGCATGTTCAGCAATCAGCTAAGGCCGGTGCCCATATCGCTACCGTGCCTTACAAAGTGTTGCAGCAGATGACCAAACACCCTTTAACCGATAAAGGAATTGATGCTTTCCTGGCAGACTGGGCAAAGTTAACCAATAAAGCCTAAAAATATAGGCCATGGGCCAAAAAGGCCTATGGCCACCTCCTAAGGCCGCTGGCTGCAACGGGACTCCTCCAAAATCAAGGAAACCTATCTATTGACCAAATATTTTCCCTGCGCTATACTTGAAAAGTATAGAATTATTTCGTGCAAGAATAGCCCTAGAAGGGGTTTTCTAATTATTTTGGGGGATTTTTAGAAGTGTCTAACATGATTAACATCCTTTTTTGTAAGTGCAGGGATTCTTATCACAAGCTATTAAGCTTACCCGATGCCCCTAAAAAGGTAGCTCAAGGAATTGCACTGGGAGTTGCCTTCGATTTTTTACCAGTTCCTTTTATCAGTATCCCTCTTTCTTTTATCGTAGCGAAATTGATTCGGGTCCATGCTGTGGCCGCTACCTTAACGGTGCTCATCTTTAAACCAGCGGTTCCTCTTTTCTTTACGATTAATATTTTTGTCGGTAAGTTCCTATTAGGAACAGTTCCCTCCCCCATAACCACCGACCTAGCCCAGGGGGTTCCGCTTTTAACCAAGGCCATTCTTAAAATAAAAGCACTAGGCTTTCCTTTTCTAGTGGGAAGTGGCATCAATGCATTGATTGCCAGTTTTCTTGTCTACTTTTTAGCCCTCAACCTTTTAGAGGCCCGTCGCAGGGCCATTAAAAAAAACCCTAAGGGAGTCAAAGTAGTCGCGAATAAAACAACATAGTCTTGCTTAGGGGTGGCCTTTGGGGTCGGTCGTGAGCATGGCCCATGGCCAACAGGGAACCCCAAATCAAAGTATATTCTACAAGCAAATGCGAATCGTTAAAAACGAACAGCTAACACTAAATCGAGGTGGAATTTTTGGCAGAAAACAATAAGCCTGTTACAACACAAACTGAATTAGAGGCAAAGACCATGCAGGAACTGTATGGCATCGCTCGGGAATTGGAAATTGCCGGGTACTATAAATTACGAAAAAAAGAGCTTATCTTTGAAATATTGAAATTACAATCAAAACAAAGCGGTGTATCCTATGCTGGCGGAGTATTAGAGATACTACCCGACGGCTATGGTTTTTTACGGCCATCAACCTATGTACCCAGCAACGATGACATTTATGTTTCGAACTCCCAGATACGAAGGTTTGATTTGCGTACGGGAGATATGGTCTATGGTCAGGTAAGAAAACCGAAGGATAACGAAAGGTACTTTGGCTTGCTAAGAGTGGAGCAAGTAAACGGTGCAAATCCCGACCTGGCATCGGAACGCATGCACTTTGCCGGACTGACACCCCTTTATCCCCAGAACAGGATTCGTCTAGAAACCACCCCGAATAAGATTTCAACCCGCATTATCGATCTTATATCACCCCTAGGGAAAGGTCAAAGAGGGTTAATTGTAGCCCCCCCAAAAGCAGGTAAAACCATCTTAATTAAAGAAATTGCCAATAGCATCACCAACAACCATCCAGAAATTGAATTGTTCATCTTGCTAATCGATGAGAGACCGGAAGAAGTTACTGACATCGAGCGGTCGGTGAAGGCAGAAGTGGTTAGCTCCACCTTTGACGAACCACCGGAAAACCACGTTAAGGCTTCGGACATGGTGCTGGAGCGGGCTAAAAGATTAGTTGAAAGCGGCAGAGATGTTGTCATTTTATTAGATAGCATCACCCGCCTGGCCAGGGCCCATAACCTTGTGATTCCACCCAGTGGGCGGACTTTATCCGGGGGCGTTGACCCGGCAGCCTTACACAAGCCCAAGCGATTCTTTGGTGCAGCACGCAATATGGAAGAGGGCGGCAGTCTGACCATTTTAGCCACCGCCCTGATTGAAACCGGCAGCCGGATGGATGATGTTATCTTTGAAGAATTTAAAGGCACGGGTAACATGGAATTCATATTAGATAGAAAATTGGCCGATCGTAGGATGTTCCCGGCCATTGATATCCAGCGTTCGGGGACCAGGCGAGAGGATTTGCTTTTATCAAGGGACGAGTTGGACTATGTCTGGAGCCTTCGCAAAGCCATAGCCAGCATGACCTCCATTGAATCATTGGAAAATTTACTAGACCGTATAAAAAATACCAAAGCCAATGAAGAAATGCTTTATGATTTTAAACCCAAAAATAGGGTACAAGCCCCGAGTAATGTCCCTCCCCAACCACCACTACCACCCCAAAAGCGTCCCTATCGAAGGAAGATGCAGGAGCAGGCGGGGGAGATTTAGCGATTAGACGTGAGCCCTGGGTTTTTGGGCCGAAGGCCCCTTCCTCTGCATAGTTGTTAGGACATCTCAGAGGTCTATCCCATACGCTTAAGAGACCCTAAAGCATATCATGCACAAAAAGCGCATGGATTAAGGTCCATGGCTAAAAGCATTTATAACCAGCATAGGTATAAATCCCCATCACCTCGGCAAAACTACTACCAGTACGTTTTATCCGAGGTGATTCTATGTTTTTTCATATAAATAAAAAACTTGCGGCCTTTACCATAACAGCTATTTTGGCTAGCATGGCTTACGTTGTTTTTCCTGCCAGTGCTGGGTTGGATGAGGTTATGTCCGAGGGGGATTATACACCACCCCTTGCCCAAGAGGTGGAAGTATTAAAGCCTTCGGAACAGGAACCGGTTAAGAAGGTAGCCAGCCAGAGGGTTGAGATGGAATACAAAGTACGCTCCGGGGATACCCTTTGGAGCATAGCAGATCGGACAGGCATTAGCCTGGCCAGATTGGCGGAAGTAAACCGGCTTGACCCAAAGGACATTCTTGTAGAAGGGAAAACCCTGACGATTCCTGGGGTAGAATTTCGCTATCATAAGATTGCCAGTGGTGAAACCCTTTCCCATATTGCCGGTCAATACGGTATTACCCTGGAAGAATTATTAAAAGCCAATGACCTATCAAACCCTGATTTGATTAACATGGGTGCTGCCTTAGTTGTTCCTAACCGAGGAGAGGAAGCTCAGCCGATTGTTGCTGCCACCAGTGACCCGGGCTCCAAGGTACAAATAGGTGGCTGGGCATGGCCAGTGGCCGGGGAAATTACCTCCAACTTCGGTATCCGAGGTGACCGCCCCCATGAGGGTGTGGATATCGGTGCCTATAGCGGAGCCACCATCGTAGCTCCGGAACAGGGCAAAGTTGTTTGGTCCGGACCCAGGGGAACCTATGGCTTGACCATTATTTTAGACCATGGTAACGGCATTCGATCCCTTTATGCCCATTGCTCCAAACTACTGGTGACGGAGGGGCAATTCGTTGATCGTAACCAGCCCATTGCCAAGGTAGGCAACACGGGTCGTTCCGAGGGACCACACCTGCATATGGAAACTCTGCGCCAGGGTATTCCATTGGATCCGCTCTTGTTTTTGAAAGAAAGATTGTTTGCATAAAAAATCCCCCATCCAGAGGATGGGGGTATTTTAGTTTTTCTTTATTCAGTTATCCGTAACGCCATTCCCGAGTTTCCCTTTTATCTATCTTATTTTAAAATAATCTTCGTCAGAGGGTTGCTTTCCGGACAGCAGCCACAGCACACGCTTTAGATTCAGTAGGGAAAAGGACAAAGCCTTATGTTATTTTCGGGTAGGGGCGTCTCTTAAAGTTTATTGAGCCACTGCATGTAACCCGTGACTTGGCTTCTTGGGTTATGGTGCAGCGAAATAAATCTTTATTGAAAACTTAAAGAAAATTCGGAAGGAAGAAAGGATCTTTAAAGCAAATCATATTCATGATTAATCCCTGTAAAGGGTAAAGGTAGAGAGGTAAGGAAAAAAATAATTTCAGGAATGGTGGTTTCCTTGACCACCTAAAGCATCACATCCTTTCAGCAGAAAAATAAGTTCTTCCCTTGTTGGTGGCCTGGGAATGCCAGGGTCCCCTGACACAGAGGAAGCGGAGTTTTGCACATACTCTCCCGGTGGGCGAAATGAATCACCTGGGGAAATTTGCGATGGCACCGCTCCACCAACCTGTGCAGAAACCATTTTGACATTTGGCCTCCCTACATCCTGTGGTGGTGGATGCACCCCCTCTTCTTTAAACAGTCTGCTGGGTGAGCCTGAAGGCCAAGATATCGTAGTCCTGATTCGTTCAGGAGAAAGTTTGGATGAACACATATAAATCGCCTCCCTCAACATGCAGGTACTGTCAAAGGACCAACACTATGAAATTGTCGCCGTCCCGCAGGGTCAACAAAGCTTTCATGCCAGTGTGTTGGAGTAATTACTCCCGGCGGAGGGATATCTCATCCCCGCATAACAATGGCCACAAGCAGGACGTAAATACCATTTATTGGTACTAATATAACAATACGCCACAAGTTTATAAATACCTTTTTTTGGAAAAAATAATTTTATCGTTTACGTTAATTTTTTGTTTTCGTTGGGAAGGACTGTAAACGATGGATTGTTTGCTATAAACCTTTAACCATCAGCCCGCTCAAAGAATTCCCTACAACCATACAGGTAACTTCTTGCTCCCTACATTTTTCTATGCTATAATATCGTCGTGTCTTTATTATGTCATGAATGCCTTTGGCATTGTTGTATCTGGTCGAGAAAGAAGGTGAGTTGTAAATGAAAGAGAAGATTCATCCTAAATATCAGGGAGTAGAAGTTAGGTGTGTATGTGGTAACACTTTTAAGACTGGCTCCACTAAAAAAGAAATCAAAGTTGAAATTTGCTCCAACTGCCATCCCTTCTACACAGGTGCTCAGCGCCAAATCGAAGTTGGCGGACGGGCTGAGAAATTCCGTAAAAAATACGGCATGGAATAGCGTAGTTAGCAGAGCTGGGGCTCTGCTATTTCTTTATTTGCCCCCGATTTTTATAAGGGGGTTCCCTTTATGTATTCTTCCATATTCTCCTTCTGCCAGTGGTGGCCGTGTGTGGCCTATGAACTTTTAAGACCGGCGAACCGGACAACAACCAGGTAGAAGTTGCGATAAAAGCCTTTAATGCAGTCCATAAGGAAGGTGACGTGAATGTACGATAAACTCCAGGTACTGGAGGATCGCTTTGAACAATTAGAAAGTCAAATCAGTGACCCAGAAATTATGGCAGATCGGACGAAATGGCAGCAGTTGGTCAAGTCCCATTCCGATTTAACCGAGGTGGTGGCTGTTTTCCGCCAATATAAAAAGGCCAAAGGAGATCTTCAGGAAAATAAGCTAATGCTGGAGGATAAACTGGAGCCCGATTTCCTTGAGATGGTGGAACTGGAAGTGGAAGAGTTAACAACCAAGATCGAGGAACTGGAACAGCAGTTAAAAATTTTACTGCTGCCCAAGGACCCCAACGATGATAAAAACGTAATTATGGAGATTCGTGGTGGTACAGGTGGCGACGAGGCAGCCCTCTTTGCCGGCGACTTATTTAGAATGTATTCTCGCTATGCTGAAAAGAAAGGCTGGCGTACCGAAATTATGGAGGCTAACGAAACGGACCTCGGCGGTTTCAAAGAGGTTACCTTCGTAATTGAAGGGAAAGGGGCCTTTAGCACGCTGAAATTTGAAAGTGGCGTACACAGGGTACAAAGGGTACCAGCCACCGAAAGCGGCGGTCGCATTCATACCTCTGCTGCCACCGTGGCAGTATTACCCGAGGCAGAAGACGTTGATATCGACATTAATCCTAACGATATCCGCATTGATTTGTTTTGTGCCAGTGGCCCCGGCGGACAGTGTGTAAACACCACCCAGTCTGCGGTACGGATTACCCACATTCCCACTGGTACGGTGGTATCCTGCCAGGACGAAAAATCTCAGCACAAAAATAAAGATAAAGCCATGCGGGTTCTCAGATCCCGCCTGCTGGATAAAGCCCAAGAGGAGCAGCAAAAGGCCATTGCAGGTGTCCGCAAATCCATGGTGGGCAGCGGTGACCGCAGTGAAAGGATTCGTACCTACAACTTCCCCCAAAACCGAATCACCGACCACCGCATTGGACTTACCTTGCACCGATTGGAATACGTTCTACAAGGTGACCTGGACGAATTAATCGATGCACTAATCACCACCGATCAAGCCGAACGCCTTAAGACAGTGGAAGAATAATGCCAAAGACCAGGGCAAACCAGGGGGACGGTTCCTCTGGTTGTAGATGGCCTTTGATAGCCTCAAAAGAAACCAGAGGAACCGTCCCCCTGGTTTGCCTTAAAGAGGCCCTTATCAAGGGGAGGCAATATTTAAAAGAACAACAAAATCCATTATTCAACCTGGACGCCCAAGTGTTGCTATCTCACGTGACAGGAATCGATCGAACGGGTTTGTTCCTGAGGGATGACCAAGCCCTTACCGTGGAGCAACAGCAACATTATCAAAAGTTGCTGGAGCGTCGGGCCCAGGGGGAACCAGTGGCCTATCTTATTGGCCACAAAGAATTCATGGGCATGGAGTTTATTGTAACACCGGATGTCTTAATCCCCCGGCCAGATACAGAAATGATGGTGGAAACGGCCCTAAGGTTTTTCTGTGACAACCAAGACTTTCCTTTATTGGCCATTGATGTCGGTACGGGCAGTGGTGCCATAGCAGTTAGCCTGGCCGCCCTGCTGGAAGAACTACAGGTATATGCCGTTGACATCTCCCGAGCAGCCCTTGAGGTGGCAAGGCAGAATGCCCAAAGATTAGGTGTCAAAGAAAGGGTGCGCTTTCACCGGGGCAATCTCCTTGAGCCGGTAATGGGAGAACTAGCGGGGAAAGTCAGCATGATCACGGCAAACTTGCCTTACATACCCTGTGGGGAGATACCATCTTTAATGAAAGATGTGAGGGATTTCGAACCTCATCTGGCCCTAGACGGAGGCCCCGACGGACTAGACCTGTACCGCCTGCTGCTACCCCAGGCCCACAGGCTCTTACAGCCCGGCGGTTTACTACTCATGGAAATCGGACCCGGGCAGGGCCAAGGAGCCCAGCATATCCTAGCCCCCGAACAATGGCAGGGCGCAGTGCGGAGGGACTTGGCCGGACGAGAACGCTTGATGGTGGCGAAGAAAAAATAGCTATTCGCTGTTAGCCATTGCCAGCAGCAAAAACCAGAAAACGAGCAGCTAAAAGCTAAAGTAACAAATTCCCCCAAAAAAGGCGAACATTTTCAACCCCTTCTGCGTCTTACTATATGAAGGACTTAATATAGAAAGGAAGGCTGCAGGAAAATTGAAAAGATTAGCAGGTTACATCATGTTGTTTTTTCTTATGCTTTCGATTGTAACGCCGTGGCCAAGCCCAGCCTTGGCCGAGACTTCCAAGGAAAATACAAAAAAATATGATCTTATTGTGGTGGGGAGTGATCCGGAGGGCATTGCCGCAGCCATTTCCGGAGCCAGAAATGGCCTGTCCACCCTATTAATTGATAGTCGGCCCGAAGTAGGGGGCTTATTTACCCGGGGCTGGTTGAACGTCATTGACATGAACATGGCCCCGAATAACCTTGGCAACCGCACAGATGTTTTAAATAAAGGGATCTTTTTGGAATTTTACAAGCAAATCGGTTCAGGCACCTTTGATATCCATAAAGCCCAGGAAATCTTTGAACAAATGCTGGCGAATGAAGACGATTTGGAACTTTGCTTAGGGGTAAAATCCTTCGCACCAGTGATGGGCCATAAGAGCGGCCAATCCTTTGTTGAAGGTGTTAGGGTGGAAAATAAAAATGGCGGGGTTACCACCTACATCGCCAAAGGCATTATTGACGCCACCCAGGATGCCGATTTAGCCGCCGCTGCGGGAGTCCCCTTCAGTGTTGGCCAGGAGGATGCCGGCTACCCTGCGAGAAAAATGGCTACCACCTTGGTCTTCCAACTGGATGGTATTACACCAGAGGACTGGCAGGAAATCCGTAGGGTGCTTACCGAGGATGATGACTGGTTTACCGGTGCCAACAACGTCAGCGCTTGGGGCTTTGGGCCGATTATGGAGCAATACCAGTCCAGTAACCAGCGGGTAGGTATTCGCGGTCTTAATATGGGTCGGCAAAAGGATGGCACCGTGTTGATCAATGCCCTGCATATCTTCAATGTGGATCCCGTGGATAGGCAATCCCGCCAAGAGGCCATTCGACTTGCTCAACAGGAGCTGCCCCTAATTGTAGACTATCTCAGAGAAAATATCCCCGGACTACAGGATTGTTTTGTGTCTGAGGTAGCTCCGGAACTGTATATTCGTGAATCCAGACATATTTACGGTGAATACCGTTTGACCATCGATGATGTCTTAGAGAACAAAGACTTCCCCGATCGCATTGCCTTTGGCTCTTACCCAGTGGATGTACAGGCCTCCGGTCCGGAGGAAAAGGGTGCCGTCATAGGGGTGCCTGCTCAGTACGCTGTTCCCTTCCGGTGCCTCGTGCCCCAGAAAATAGATAACCTACTGGTGGTGGGCCGCTCAGCCAGTTTCGATTCATTGCCCCACGGCAGTGCCAGAACAGTCCCGGTGGGTATGTCCACTGGTGAGGCCGCCGGAGCGGCAGCGGCCCTGAGCATTGAAGAGAATAAGAACTTTCGGGAACTAAGTAAAAACAGTAAATATATCAGTCAATTGCAAGAAATGTTAAACAACCAGGGGATGGACATCAAGCCCTTTACCTGGCGGGAATCAGACATAACCAAGCACTGGGCCTACAATGCCTTAAAGATGATGCGTAAACATGCACTGGTGCAAGGAGGTTACCCCAACGACTACCAGCTGGATGGAATTATTGCCGAAGAAGAATTAATCCACCAGCTCCAGGAACTTTCGCGCATATATGGGATAACCATACCCGAAGAATTACGGCAGAACAAGGGAGATAAGAACTACCTCAGCGGAAAAAAGGCTGCCCTAATCCTGTCCCAATACGCCGGCCAAGAAATGTCCCGCCAAGAGGCCTATGACTATATAATGGAGACCTACGGGGACAAAAACATATCGACAAGCCTAGAAACCAACGACGGCAGACTAACCCGTGCGGCTGCCTATGTGCTGTTACAAAATTATGTTGAAAAAAATAAAACAAAATAGTTCCGGCAAAGCATACAAATAGGCTGATAGGTAGGGGATACCTGTCAGCCTATTCTAATTAATGGCCACCGCAGTGTTTTTGGTGGCCTCAAACCATCGCTTTTAGTATAGCTTCATAAAGGCAGTAAATGCGGTCACTCCCCCAATGGCAAAGATTAAAAAGCCGCTTAACTGTGGCAGCAGGCGCCAGGGTCCATGGTCAAGTAGGTTGCCGGTAAAGGAAGAGAGTTTAACAAAAACAAGCCCAATGGTAACCAATGCCACCGCACCGCCAATGCCAAAGGCAATAACCAAAGCTAAGCCGCTAACAAGGGCACCGCTGCTAAGGGATAGGAGTAAAATAGCCAGGGCGCTGGGGCAAGGCATCAACCCATTGGTAAAACCAAGCAAGAGAATATCGAATAAACTAACCCTAGCCTGGCCTGGATTGCGCCAGGATTTTGCCGTAGGATGGCGGGTATGACCGCAACCACAACTGCAAGTTTGATTTTTGCGCAGCATCATTCTTAAACCCACCAGAACAATAATGGCACCGGAAACGAGTTTCAGCCAGAGTCCCATTTGTTCTTGGGAAATGCTAGCGTTAGACATGGCCAGTGCAGTGGCAGAATGGGCCAATACAGCCATCATCACAATGATCAAGGTGTGAGTAATAGCGGAAGTTAAACCCAGAAGAATAGCATCCCGGGAGCGGCCCCGAGACATGATTAAATAAGCCCCCATGATACTCTTACCATGGCCGGGCTCTAAGGCGTGCAAGGCACCAATTCCAAGGGCAGAAAAGAAATATAGCCAAAAATCCACAATAACCCCCCCCTGCAATACTAGTCCCTAATTACTATTCGGGCCGAAAGGGTTTTAATACCATAAACTTCATATTGCACCAAATAATATGTTATACTAACCTGAAAACGATTAGCCATTGGCAAAAGGTGCCATTTGACTAAAAGCTAAAAGATGGAGATGCATAATGGAATACATCAATACTAAGAATTGGCTTGTCCGTCCTGCCCAGCTAGATGAGGCTATCATTCAGCAAGCGGCAGCTATGATAAAAAAAGGTGGTTTGGTAGCCTTTCCCACAGAAACCGTTTACGGCCTTGGGGCTAACGGCTTGGACCGTAAGGCGGTGGCAGCTATCTATTGTGCTAAGGGCAGGCCCTCAGACAACCCTCTCATCCTACACGTAGCAGATACTAGTATGGTAAAGGATTTGAGCAGAAATCTTCCAGATAAGGCCTCGTTGTTAATGAGAAAATTTTGGCCAGGTCCATTAACCTTAGTGGTCCCCAAAGCCAAGCATATTCCAGTGGAAGTTACGGGTGGTTTGGACACAGTGGCGGTGCGGATGCCGGATCATCCAGTGGCCCTGGCATTGATACGGGCCTCGGGGCTGCCTATAGCGGCCCCCAGTGCCAACCAATCCGGCCGGCCAAGTCCCACCAAGGCAGAACATGTTCAGGCCGATCTGCAGGGCAGAATTGATGCTATATTGGATGGCGGACCGGCGGGACTGGGCTTAGAATCAACGGTATTAGACCTAACCAGTAAAGTGCCTGTCATCCTGCGCCCAGGCGGGGTTACCTACGAGGAATTAAAGGAAGTCTTAGGTGACGTCATCATTGACCCCTCGGTGCTGGGAAAAAAACTGCCCAAGGATCAGGTGCCGCGTTCACCTGGTATGAAATATCGGCACTACGCCCCAACCTCTCCAGTGATCTTATTTGAGGGTGAACCCCATAAAATTAAGATAGCTATCACGGAAAGGGCCCAGGCATTACTGGCCCAGGGTAAAAAAGTAGGAATTTTAGCCACCGAAGAGCAGGCCCAGGGCTACCCCCCCCAGGCCAAAATACTTAAACTTGGCACCAGGGAAAACCCCACCACTGCCGCCGCCAGCCTATTTTCAAGACTAAGGGAATTTGACCAACTACATGTCGATGTTATCCTAGTCGAAGGCATTGCAACAACCGGCATCGGCCTAGCCATCATGAACCGCCTCCGCCGGGCTGCGGTTGAAAAGTTTGAGTGTTAATTATTTAGACAGGATTAATCTTTTGAGTTGGCTATTTTTTATAAGCATATGGCATAGATTTATATGAAAATAGATTAGCCAAAACGAAACGGTCGTGAAGCTTGGCCTCCGCCATGGGTCCTAAAAAAGCCCATGGCTCATGGCCCAAGCCATATGGCCCAAAAAATAAGAAAGCTGGGGGTTATCTTGAGTCTGATAACATTACTTGCCTTAGCCGTGGCTTTAGGCACCGATGCCTTTTCCCTCTGCATTGGTATAGGCCTGGCAGGAATCAATCGGCGTCAGATTGCCATGATCAGTGTTACTGTGTTGGCCTTTCACGTCTTTATGCCCCTTCTGGGTTGGTTTGCCGGTGGTTATTTAGGAAGCAAAGTGGGTCAGGCTGCCTCCATTGCCGGTGCGCTGCTGTTAATATATCTGGGTGGTAAAATGATATGGGATACGATCAAACCTGGTGACGGCAGTGAACCTCGTTTTACCATTACCAACACCAAGGGCCTGCTGCTTTTATCTGCCAGCGTCAGTATGGACGCCCTCAGCGTAGGCTTTACCCTGGGTACCCAACAAGTATCCCTATTGCTAGCCTCCGGTGTCATTGGCCTTGTGGCGGGAATCATGACCTTTGCCGGACTTACCCTAGGTAAATATGTAGGGGATTGGCTTGGTGAACGGGCAGAGCTACTAGGCGGACTAATCCTAGCCGGCATTGGGGTAAAATTATTTTTTTAGCGATTAGCAATTTGACATGCGAAAAAGCTAAAAGCGAAAAGAAGGAAAAAGCAGGATAATTGTAGAAAAAAGTAACTGTCCTTAGTGTAGAGGGCAGTTTTTGTTTTTACCAGCCTGGGAATAATACCATGCAGGAATGTTGCTCGGGGGGATGATGATGGAGAAAAAAATTTTATTTGTTTGTACCGGAAATACCTGCCGTAGCAGCATGGCCGAGGCCTTGGCCAGAGCAATGGCAGAAGAACGGGGTTTAAGTGGACTGACCTTTATCTCAGCCGGTACCATGGCTTGGCCTGGAGAAAAGGCTAGCCATCAGGCCATTGAAGTATTGGCCGATCAAGGCATAGAATTATCTCACCACCGTGCTACTCTACTATCACCGGAACGGATTGCCGAGGCAGACCTTGTTTTAACCATGACAGAAAATCACCGTCAGCAAATAATAAGCAAATGTCCAGAGGCCACTGACAAAGTTTTTACCCTAGGAGCATACGTCGAGCTGCCCTTGGATGTTTCCGACCCCTATGGCAGTTCAGTGGAAACCTACCGTAACTGTGCAGGAGAATTACAGCACATGATCAGTAAAGCATTGGACAAATTATCGGAGTAAATAGAGGCATCATGGAGGTTAAATCATTGAAAAATCTTACAGTAGTAATGGGAAGCGATCATGCTGGTTTTGAAATGAAGGAAAAAATTAGCCAATACCTCAACAGTCAAGGGGTTACCGTTCAGGATATAGGCTGTAACAGTACCGAATCCTGTGACTACCCAGATTTTGCACTGGCCGTAGGAGAAAAAGTTCGTACCGGCCAATGCCAGCAAGGCATTCTCATTTGTGGTAGCGGTGTGGGCATGGCCATAGCTGTCAACAAAATACCCGGCGTCAGAGCGGCCAACGTCTTTGACCCAGAAATCGCCAAACTAGCCAGAGAACACAACAATGCCAACGTCCTAACCATGGGCTCCCGCTTCATTGACCTGGAAAAAGCCATAGCCATCACACAAAACTTCATCACCACCCCCTTCGCCGGCGACCGCCATGCCAAGAGGGTGGACAAGATAATGGCTATCGAGAAGAGCTTTTGTCCGTAGGGCCTTGAGCCGTTAACCTAGCCCATGAACCAAGGCCAATTCGAAGGGAGAGAAACCAATGATCAAAGGAAATCTATCCATGACAGACCCCGAGCTAGCAAAGGCCATAGACCTCGAATTTCAGCGTCAGCAAAGAAATATCGAGCTCATTGCCTCGGAAAACTTTGTGAGTCCCGCGGTAATGGAAGCCCAGGGGTCGGTATTGACCAACAAATATGCCGAGGGATATCCCGGCAAACGCTACTATGGTGGCTGTGAATTTGTGGATATTGCTGAATCATTAGCCATTAGCAGAGCCAAAGAACTGTTTGGTGCAGATCATGCAAACGTGCAGCCCCATTCCGGTGCCCAAGCCAACTTTGCGGTGTATTTTGGACTGCTGCAACCAGGGGACAAAATTCTCGGTATGAACCTAGCCCACGGTGGACACCTCACCCATGGCAGCCCGGTCAACGTATCTGGCAAATACTTTAATGTGGTAGCCTATGGCGTAGAAGAAGCCACTGGCTGCATCAATTACGATAAATTAAGGGAAGTGGCTGTGCAGGAAAAACCCAAAATGATTGTTGCCGGAGCCAGTGCCTATCCCAGAGCCATTGATTTCAAACGGATCAGCGAAATCGCCAAAGAAATTGATGCCTACTTCTTTGTGGATATGGCCCATATCGCTGGCCTAGTGGCTGCCGGACTACACCAAAGTCCCGTACCCTATGCCGACATCGTCACCACCACCACCCACAAAACCCTGAGAGGCCCCCGGGGCGGCATGATATTGTGTAAAGAAAAATATGCCCCAATAATGGACAAGGCCATTTTCCCTGGCAGCCAGGGCGGCCCCCTGATGCACGTAATTGCGGCCAAAGCAGTGGCCTTTGGAGAAGCACTAAAACCAGAGTTTAAAGGGTATCAACAGCAAATTCTAGGAAACGCCCAGGCCTTGGCCAAAGGGTTATTAGCAAGGGGCTTTAACCTAGTTTCCGGAGGCACAGACAACCACCTAATGCTAGTTGACCTCAGGGGAACCGGGATAACCGGCAAAGAAGCAGAAAAATTACTGGATGAAGTGCACATTACTTGTAACAAAAACGCCATCCCCTTTGATCCGGAAAAACCCTTTGTCACCAGCGGCATCCGCCTTGGCACACCGGCTGCCACCACCAGAGGCTTTAAAGAGGACGACATGGACAAAATAGCCCAGATCATCGTCCAAACCCTAAAAGAAAAAGACAACCCAACCATCCAAGAAAAATCCCGGGCCATGGTCAAAGAGCTCTGTGATAAATATCCACTGTATGCTTAAGGGATGGATCTTTGGGGTCAAGCCATCCGCTAAAAGCTAGATGGCAGAAGGCTAAAAGGTTTGTCTCTGCAACCTTAAGCGAAAGATAACCGCCCAAAAACAACCACACTACCCAAAGGAGGTCCACAAAATTGCGTCCTTCCTGGGATGAATATTTTATACAGATTTGCCGCATGGCTGCCACCCGCTCTACCTGCTTACGGCGTAAGGTGGGGGCGGTCATCGTCAAGGACAATCGTATTCTGGCCACCGGCTACAACGGTGCACCTGCGGGCTTGGCCCATTGTCTGGATATTGGCTGTATGAGGGAAAAGTTAGGCATACCTTCCGGGCAGCGACATGAACTTTGCCGATCCCTGCATGCAGAGCAAAATGCCATTATCCAGGCAGCCGTGCATGGTACCGCCATCCGGGGCAGCATCATTTATGTAACAAATCAACCCTGCGTTATGTGTTCCAAGATGATTGTCAATGCGGGGATAAAAAAGGTAATCTTTGCCGGAGATTACCCGGACGACCTTTCCCTTAGGATATTCGAGGAGGCAGGCATAGAACTGGTAAAAATATAAAATTTTATAGGCTCTTGGCCAAAGGGAATCATTTTATGGCCTGTCAGGACTTTGTCCCTAGACAGGCCTTGTTCGTTCAATAACCTTTAAAATTTAGCAAAAACTTGTAATTTTTAATCTTTACTAATATACTGTTAGGTGGAGGAGGCTGCATCATGTTAACTAAAACCATTGCCCTGCCCAAACTTAATAACCTCTCACCAACCATGGAATCCACAGCTTTAAAGCTAATGGAAGAAACAGGTGAATTGGCCCAAGCCATTGGTAAATTCCGAGGCATGAGCGGCGAACAGACAAAATACCAAGAGCAGGAAGTCATGGAGCTAATCAGTAAAGAACTCCTCGACGTAGCCCAGACCGCTGTCAGCATGATGTTTGTCTTAGAAGAGGAATACGGAGTAAATATTGAGAAGACGAGGGAAAGACATCTAGAAAAATTAATTAGCAAAGGGTATCTACACATCGATTAACTACCCATGATGCACCATCACAAACCATTGGTTATTCGCTGGCCTTGGGCCATGAGACGGCAACCATCATCTACGTCATCCTGAGCGATAGCGAAGGATCTTTCCCATTGAAAGGTTAGGCCCAAGACTCTTCGCTGCCGCTCAGGATGACAACAAGGCAAGCCGTGCCTAGTAATGCCAGCCCGAATGAAACGATGCTATACGTCAAATAATCATAAATAAATCATGCAAAAAAGGCCACGGTTCGTGGCCCATGGCCAAAATCCAAGGCCTCCCAAGGCTATCTTTAGGCCGATGGCTGAGGGTTGAAGGCTATTCTTACGGAGGTAGAACATGCTTAAAGTACTTACCGTCTTCGGAACCCGTCCGGAGGCGATTAAAATGGCACCGTTGGTCAAGGAATTAAATTGTCGACCGGACAAAATTAAATCCATCGTTGCCGTAACCGCTCAACATCGGGAGATGTTGGATCAGGTGTTGGAACTATTTGAAATTGTTCCTGATTATGACCTTAACATCATGCAGGAGGGGCAAACACTCTACGATGTTACCGTCAGGGCACTAGAGGGTCTAAAGAATGTCCTTACCCAGTGCAACCCAGACTTGGTGCTGGTTCATGGAGATACCACCACCACCTTTGTGGCTGCTTTGGCTGCTTATTACAGACAAATACCAGTGGGGCATGTGGAGGCAGGCCTGAGAACCCACAACAAATATTCACCCTTCCCGGAAGAAATGAATCGGCACCTTACCGGAGCCTTGGCCGAGTATCATTTTGCACCAACCCAAAGGTCCCTGCAAAACCTAATTAAAGAAAATATAAAAATAGAAAACATCTTTGTCACAGGAAACACGGTAATTGATGCCCTAAAAGCAACAGTCAAAGAAAACTATGCCTTTGCCGATCCCCTATTAAATAGTATTGATTTTAATAAACATAAGGTGTTGCTGGTAACAACCCACCGTCGGGAGAACCTAGGGGAACCCATGCGGGCTATTTATAATGCCCTTAAAGAAATTGTGGAAAACTACCCAGATGTGGAGATTGTTTTCCCAGTACATAAAAATCCTGCTGTACGACGGGTGGTCAATGAAGTCTTAGGCGGGATGGCCAGGGTTCATTTAATCGAGCCGCTGCAGTATGAACCCTTCATTAACTTAATGCAGCGGTGTTATTTGGTACTAACAGATTCTGGGGGCATGCAGGAAGAAGCCCCTTCTCTGGGAAAACCTGTTTTAGTACTACGCAATACCACCGAGAGGCCAGAGGCAGTGGAAGCTGGAACAGTAAAATTAGTAGGGACAAGCCAAGACAAAGTGCTATCTGTCACAAGTAAACTTATTGACAATTTAGAATTTTACAAGAAAATGTCGGAGGCTGTCAATCCGTATGGGGATGGTTTGGCCTCCAAAAGGATTGCTGACTTCATTTGTCACAAATTTGACCTTTCAGAAGAACAACCAGAGGAATTTTTAGCTAAATCATAGCATAATATTTTCCATATATGGGAATTTAACATGCATGTAGTAAAAAATTATTTAAAAAATTGCCTAAAGTCTTAATTCGGTGGAGGAAAAATGAAAAACCTGTAGAAGTATATTATGACAAAAGACGCACAATTGTCACGTACACGACACGTCATGCATATGACAAAGGTGAAAATCCGAACAAGTGTAATGTATTGTGAATTATTGAATTAACGCTGCGATATTGCAGGAGGCAGAAAGCTAACAGCTAGCTACCTGAAAGGAATGCCAAAACCCCTATGACTGAAAAAAGAAAAGGAGAACCACTTAGAGCGTTGGCTCTGGCATCTTCCATCAGCGTAGAGATTGCCACCGCAACTACGGTTGGTTATTTTAGCGGACGATGGCTAGACAGCAAGTTCAATACGGATCCTTGGTTGATGCTGGCAGGCTTATTGCTGGGCATGGCCGGGGGTATGTGGGGGGTTTACATGACCCTGGAAACTTTCCGCAAAAAAGACAAGGAGTGAGTCTATGCTGGGTTCCCAAACCATGCCTAATCTGGAGATACAACTGAAACGAACCATTAAGTCTACGGCTATCGTTGTGGCTTGCTTGGTATTAGCAGTTGCTTTAGATTATGGCAATGTTGTTTACAAGGGCCTACTGATTGGATCCTTAGTCAGCCTGCAAAATGCCATTTTACTAAGCAAAAGAATTAAAAAGGTTGCCACTATTAAGAATGTTGGCAAAGCAATTGCATATATGCGCAGGGGCTTTTTCATTCGCCTTATTATCATCATGGCCACCCTGTGGTTGTCTATCAAAATGCCTAATGTCAGCTTGAATGCCACAGCGGTAGGCTTGTTTGTTGCCCCGATCCTGTCGATCTCTGACTTTTTTATCACCGTGATTAAAGAAAGTGCCTTCAAAACAAGCACTTTCGATAATAAAGTTAAAAAAATTCAACGTGAAGGGGGTGAAAAAGCATGAGCGCTGCAGCGGGAGCTGCGCAGGCAGCAGAACATCATGATATGCTGCACGAGGTGGAAGTGGCCCTAAACTTTTGGAATATTCCATTGTTCACGGACTTCGATAAGTACTGGCATATCTTTGGACTTAGCATTAGTCCCAGGACCATGATCATGACCTGGATTGCCATGGCACTGGTATTACTCTTTGCCTGGTACTGTACCAAGGATCAGAAGGTCAGAAGCCCTGGCAAAGCCCAAACATTTTTTGAACTCTTGTGGGACTTTCTAGGTGGCCAGGTCTTTGGCAACCTTGGCAACAAGCTAGGGGCTGCCATGATGCCCATCATTGTAACATTTTTCATTTACATCCTATTTTCAAACCTGATGGGTCTGATACCGACACTAAGTTCACCAACAGCAGATAAGAATACGACCTTTGGCCTTGCTTTAATCGTTGTATTGTTAATTCACTATCATGGTTTTAAAGCCAATGGAATTGGTGGTCATATCGGTCACTACTTCAAGCCCTTTAAACCCTTTGTGTTGATTCACCTAATTGAAGAAGTCGCAAGACCTGTTACTCTGGCCTTCCGTCTTTACGGCAACATCTTCGCTGGTGAAGTGCTGATTGCTGTCTTATTAGGTCTAATCAACATCAATGCTTACTTGTTTGGCGGATTCATTCCTTCAGTTATCTGGTTGGCCTTCTCTGTATTCGTAGGTTGTGTGCAGGCATTTGTCTTCTCAATGTTAACCATTGCTTACGTTTCACAGTTTGCCGCCCATGAAGAAGCTGATCACCACTAGGTTTTTATCTCTAAAACATTTCAGGAAAGGAGGAGAAATAAATGGAAGTAGGAGCCGCTGCTGCTATTGCTGTAGGTTTAGCCGTAGGTTTAGGTGCTCTGGGTGCTGCCATTGGTGACGGTATTTGTACTGGTAAAGCCATTGAGTCTATTGCCCGTCAGCCCGAAGCTAAAGGTACCATTCAAACCACCATGTTTATTTCTGTAGGTCTAATCGAATCTATCCCCATTATTGCCGTAGTACTTGCCTTTATGTTATTTGGTAAGCTTGGTTAATCCAACAAGTACATTTTTTTAGGACGGGGGCGATCTGGCGGGCTTAACGGGGTCTCCAAGCCCGCCATCGCCTTCCTTACTGTCCGCCCAGACGGAAGGAGGGGAATTTGTGGAGAGCTTAGGTTTTAATGGCACAATACTTGCCCAGATGTTCAACTTCCTGGTCTTATTAATCTTGCTCCGGGCGGTGGCCTACAAGCCATTTATGAACATGCTGGAAAAACGTAGGGAACTTATCGAAGGCAGCATTGCTGCCGCCGAAGAAGATAAAAAGCAAGCA
Organism: Desulfotomaculum sp.; assembly: GCF_982386235.1. Classification (NCBI taxonomy): domain Bacteria; kingdom Bacillati; phylum Bacillota; class Clostridia; order Eubacteriales; family Desulfotomaculaceae; genus Desulfotomaculum; species Desulfotomaculum sp. Next base: position 29,066 of record NZ_CEVWQM010000021.1, read on the forward strand.
GAACAACTGCGCGCTGCCTTACAGGCTGATCTACAGCAATCTCGCGAACAGGCCGCAGAAATTTTGGCCCGTGCCGCCAAGAATGCTGAAGAACAAGCCCAGCAGATCATTGAAGCTGCCAAGGTTGAAGCTGCCCGTGTAACTGATGGTGCCCTGGCCGAAATCCAAAGAGAAAAGGAAAAGGCAGTGGCCGAGCTCAGGGATCAGGTTGCTACACTCTCCATTTTGGTTGCTGGCAAGATTATCGACCAGAAACTGAACGCTGATGTTCAAAAGGACCTGGTAGACAAATTTGTTAAAGAGGCAGGGGATCTGCCATGTTAAGAGGGGCTGTGGCAAGACGATATGCCCAGGCCCTGTATGAAATTGCTCAGGATAAAAATACCCTGGAAGCGATAGAACAAGAGCTCAAGGGTGTTGCCGAAGCAATTGAAGGGACTAGGGAACTCCAAAAGGTTTTATATCATCCGCAGGTGTTACCTGGTGAAAAGAAGAACTTGCTCAAGGCGATTTTTGGTGACAAAATCTCTGCTAAAACCTTACACTTCTTAAGTTTAGTAGTAGATAAACGCCGCGAAAACTACATCTCAGGCATAGCAGCTGAATTTTCTTTTTTAGCCAATGAAGCTCGGGGCAAAGTGGCAGCAGAAGTAACCACCGCTGTTGCCGTCGACGAGCAACAAAAACAAGAACTTATAAAAGTGGCTTCACGCTTGGCCGGTAAAGAAGTTGAGCCTACCTTTGCAGTAGATCCTTCACTTATCGGTGGTGTAGTTGTACGTATCGGTAGTAAGGTTATTGATGGCAGCATCAAAACCCGCCTGGCTACTATAAAATCACGCCTTATGTCCAAAACCAGTTAATAGATAGGGGTGAACCAGTACATGAATTTGCGACCTGAAGAGATCAGCTCGATCATAAGGCAGCAAATCGATAAATACGAGGCCCAGGTAGAAGTATCTGACGTGGGCACCGTTATCCAGGTCGGCGACGGTATCGCCCGTGTTTATGGCCTCGAAGATTGCATGGCCTCTGAACTATTAGAGTTCCCTGGCGGCACCTTCGGTATGGCCCTCAACCTGGAAGAAGATAACATCGGTTGCGTTATTATGGGTCCCTACACCCACATTAAAGAAGGCGACCCGGTAAAGCGTACTGGCCGGATTATCTCCGTTCCCGTAGGCGACGCCCTAATTGGTCGTGTTGTTAACCCGTTGGGCCAGCCCATTGATGGCAAAGGTCCTATTAAAACTGATAAATACCGTTCCACTGAGCGTATTGCTCCTGGTGTTATTACCCGTAAATCCGTTACCGTGCCGCTGCAAACAGGCTTAAAGGCTATCGACGCGATGGTTCCCATCGGTCGTGGCCAACGGGAATTGATTATCGGTGACCGCCAGACTGGTAAAACTGCTGTGGCTATTGATGCCATTATCAACCAAAAGGGTCAGGATGTTATCTGTATCTACGTAGCCGTAGGTCAGAAGGCATCTACCGTAGCAGGTGTTGTGCAGTCTCTGGAAGCCCACGGTGCCATGGAATACTCCATCATTGTAGCCGCTAACGCTTCCGAACCTGCCCCACTGCTTTACCTGGCTCCTTATTCCGGTTGTGCCATGGGTGAAGAATTCATGGATCAAGGCAAAGACGTTTTGATCATCTATGATGACTTGTCTAAGCAGGCGGCTGCTTATCGTGAATTGTCTCTGTTGCTGCGTCGTCCACCCGGACGTGAAGCATTCCCTGGAGACGTATTCTATCTACACTCCCGCCTGTTAGAGCGTGCAGCTCGTCTTAGCGAAGATTTCGGCGGCGGTTCTATTACCGCTCTGCCCATCATTGAAACCCAAGCTGGTGACGTGTCTGCCTACATTCCCACCAACGTTATTTCCATTACAGACGGTCAGATCTTCCTGGAATCTGACTTGTTTAACTCCGGTATGCGTCCTGCGATTTCAGTAGGTCTGTCAGTATCCCGGGTTGGTGGTGCGGCTCAAATTAAAGCCATGAAGCAGGTTGCTGGTCAGCTTCGTCTAGACTTAGCGCAATATCGCGAATTGGCTGCCTTCGCCCAATTTGGCTCCGACTTAGATAAATCTACCTTGGCCCGCCTGAATCGTGGTGCACGTACTACACAGATTCTGAAGCAAGGTCAGTACAAGCCATATCCAGTAGAAGAGCAAGTGGTTGTCATCTACACTGCTGTTAAAGGTTTCCTCGATGATATCGATTTGAGCCGTGTAGGTGCCTTTGAAGAAGGTTTCATTAATTTTATGCGCTCCAGCAAGTCTGATATCCTTACGGCTATCAGAGAACAAAAAGAAATTAAATCCGATACCGATGAGAAGTTAAAGGCTGCCATCGAAGAATTTAAGAAGTCCTTTGCCTAATGCATTCTCTAGTGTCGTAGTTTGTAAGGACTCCGTTGCCCGAAAAAAGGTGGTGATTTAGTAGATGGCCAGTGCGCAAGATATTAGGCGCCGGATTAAGAGTGTTAAAAATACCCAACAAATCACCAAAGCTATGAAAATGGTTGCAGCTGCCAAACTGCGTCGTTCTCAGGAGGCTGTTACATCCGCCCGTCCCTTTGCGCTGAAAATTAAAGAAGTGCTCAGCCGTGTGGCTGCCGCCAGTGGTGGTGCCAGTCATCCTCTGCTGGAAGTTCGGGAGATAAAAACAACTGCCTACGTGGTTATTTCAGCCGATAGAGGCCTGTGTGGTGGCTACAACGCCAACGTGTTGCGAAAAGCTTCAGGTGAAGTGGGCGATATAAACAATACATCAATCGTGGCTGTAGGTAGGAAGTCTAGAGATTATTTCAACCGTCGTGGTTATGCTATGTCAGCTTCCTTTGTACAGTTAGGTGAATCCATTCAATTTTCCCAAGCCAAAGAGATTGCCAATTTTGTTATGGACAAATACATGGCCGGGGAATTTGACGAAGTAAGGTTGATTTTCAGTGAGTTCGTTAACGTTCTCACACAGCGTCCCGTCACAGTAAAATTACTGCCGGTGGAAACTCCTGCAGAGGAATCCAAAGGACCCAAGATGGAGTACATCTACGAACCATCTGCCGAAGCAGTATTATCTGAACTATTACCCACGTACGTGGAGTCAACGGTTTTCCGTGCCATGCTGGAAGCAAAAGCCGGCGAGCAAGGTGCCCGTATGACTGCCATGGATTCCGCTACTAATAACGCCAAGGATATGATTAATAAACTAACCCTATCCTTGAACCGAGCCCGTCAGGCTGCCATCACCAAGGAGATTTCCGAGATTGTTGGCGGTGCTGCAGCGCTTGAGTAAATGTGCACTGAAATCTGACTGCAAGGAGGTCGGAGAACCTAATGAACGTAGGCCGAGTCGTCACGGTTATCGGCGTGGTTGTGGACATTGAGTTCGCACCAGGCCAGGTACCCGGCATATATAACGCCCTTAAGATCCGAACGGAGGACCAAGAAGATAAATCCACCGAATGGAACTTAACTTTGGAAGTGGCTCAACACTTGGGCAACAACCGTGTTCGTGCCATCGCCATGTCCTCCACAGAGGGTTTGAAACGTGGCATGAATGTTGTTGACACGGATAAAGCCATCGCCGTACCCGTAGGTCGCCCCGTTCTAGGACGTATGTTGAACGTAATTGGCGACGAAATTGATGGTTTAGAACCGGTTAAATCCGAGATACACTATCCAATTCACCGTCCTGCTCCTGCCCTGGTAGACCAGTCCACCAAAGCAGAAATCTTGGAGACTGGCATCAAGGTAGTAGACCTAATGATCCCCTTCCTGAAGGGTGGTAAAATTGGTCTGTTCGGTGGTGCTGGTGTAGGTAAGACAGTTCTAATTTTGGAGCTGATTAACAATATTGCAAAACAACACGGTGGTATCTCCGTATTCGCCGGTGTTGGTGAGCGTACCCGTGAAGGTAACGATCTTTATCACGAAATGAAGGATTCCGGCGTTTTAGATAAGACCACCATGGTGTTCGGTCAGATGAACGAACCCCCGGGAGCTCGTCTCCGCGTAGGTTTGACTGGTCTTACCATGGCCGAATATTTCCGTGATGAAGAGGGTGCCGACACCCTGCTCTTCATTGATAACATCTTCCGTTTCACCCAGGCAGGTTCCGAGGTTTCCGCGTTGCTAGGCCGTATGCCTTCCGCCGTAGGTTACCAGCCCACCTTGGCTACTGAAATGGGTCAACTGCAAGAACGTATTACATCTACCCGTAAGGGTTCCATTACCTCGGTACAGGCCATTTACGTGCCTGCGGACGACTTAACCGACCCGGCGCCGGCCAACGCATTCGCACACTTGGACGCCACCGTAGTATTAAGCCGTGCCATCTCCGAGTTGGGTATCTATCCGGCTGTTGACCCTTTGGATTCCACCTCTCGTATTCTTGACCCTCAGGTTGTGGGGAAAGAGCACTACGATTGTGCCCGTGGGGTACAGGGTGTTCTGCAACGTTATAAGGAGCTCCAGGATATCATCGCTATTCTTGGTATGGATGAATTGTCCGACGAAGATAAAGTGCTGGTGGCACGTGCACGTAAACTGCAGCGTTTCTTATCCCAGCCCTTCAGCGTTGCTGAAACCTTTACCGGCAGACCAGGCCGTTTCGTACCTCTGAAGGATAACATTCGCAGCTTTAACGAAATTCTCGAAGGTAAACATGACCATCTGCCAGAGCAAGCTTTCTACATGGCGGGTGACATTGACGAAGTTATCGAGAATGCAAAACGTATTGAGGCTGGTGCATAATTATGGCAAAAACCCAACGCCTTGATATTGTCACTCCTGAAAAGGTAGTTTTCAGCGAGGAAATCGAATTCGTCGTAGCACCAGGTGCCGACGGTGAACTCGGTATCTTGCCTGAACACGCTCCTCTGGTCACAGCTCTTAAGGTTGGAACTTTGAGGGTACAGCAGGGCGGCAAATTCTTTAAGGTGGCCGTCAGCGGTGGGTTCATGGAAGTCAAGAACAGCCGGATCGTTGTTCTGGCTGATACCGCTGAAAGAGCCGACCAAATTGATGTCGATCGTGCGAATGCCGCTAAACAGCGTGCAGAGCAGCGCATCAACAGCAAAAACTTGGAAGTCGACATCAAACGTGCGGAAATCGCCTTACACAAGGCCCTCAACCGTATCAAAGCTGCGGAATAAGCAGAAAAACCCAGGATAGCAATTATTGACTATCCTGGGTTTTTTGTATTTATAGCAAGCTTTTTGGTAATACTAGCAGGTAGCTATTTGCCATTAGCTGTTAGCCCAAAAACCTCCCTCTCCGAGGGGGCTGGCAGCGAAGCTGACGGGGGGAGTCCTCCCACACATTACCGCTGAAGGCGGATGGCTGACGACTGACAAAAGGAGAACCCATGGAAGAAAAAATCATCATCACAGGCGGTAACCCCCTCAAGGGCAACATCCGCGTCAGCGGCGCAAAAAACGCAGTACTTCCGGTCCTGGCAGCATCCCTACTGACAACAACCCAAACCAGGCTGCTAGACGTACCCAACCTAGCCGATGTCGGAGTCATTTGCTCCGTCCTCGAACACCTAGGAGCCAAAATAATAAAATCAGAGGGGGAACTCCTAATTACTGTTCCCACCCTTACCAATATAGAAGCCCCCTATGAATACGTTCGCAAAATGAGGGCTTCCTTTTTAGTCATGGGTCCCCTCCTAGCCAGAGAGGGCAAAGCCAGAATTTCCTTACCCGGTGGCTGTGCCATCGGCACCAGACCCATCGACCTCCATCTCAAAGGTTTTTCTGCCTTGGGTGCCGATATCCGCTATGGTTCCGGCTATATCGAGGCCTCAGCCCAAGAACTCACAGGCTCTGATATCTACTTGGATTTCCCCAGCGTAGGAGCCACCGAAAATATTATGATGGCTGCGGTTCTCGCCAAGGGCCAAACCATCATCGAAAACGCAGCCGAAGAACCGGAGATTGTCGACCTGGCCAACTACCTTAACGCCATGGGAGCCAAAATCAAGGGGGCCGGTACCAAGGTCATCCGCATTACCGGCGTACCAGAGCTAACCGGCACCACCCATGCAGTGATCCCAGACCGCATCGAAGCAGGCACCTACCTGGTGGCAGCAGCCATGACCCGAGGTGATGTGGTCGTGGAAAACGTGATTGCCGACCACCTCAAGCCTATCGTGGCCAAACTAAAAGAAGCCGGTGCAGAAATTATCGAAGAGGAAACCCAAATTCGAGTGAGAAGCCAAAGTAAATTAAAAGGCGTAGACATCAAAACCCTACCCTACCCCGGCTTTCCCACCGACATGCAGGCCCAGTTCATGACCCTCATGACCGTTTCCGAGGGTACCAGCATCATCACAGAGACAGTCTTTGAAAACCGCTTTATGCATGTCAATGAACTAAAACGCATGGGTGCCAGAATCAAAATAGAAGGCCGCACCGCCATCGTCCAAGGAGTAAGGACCCTAACCGGAGCCGAAGTCAAAGCCACCGACCTCCGAGCCGGCGCGGCCATGATCCTAGCCGGCCTAACCGCCACCAACCAAACCGGCGTATCCAACATTCACCACATTGACCGAGGGTATGAAAAGCTGATTGAGAAGCTGCAAGCCATAGGAGCAGATATCCAACGTGTGGAAGAACGGGTGCCGATGTTGGTGTAATTTTGCCATCCACCGTTAGCGAGCCATGCGTAGGGGCGACCTTTGGTCGCCCTCTTTCTAATCGAAGGGAATCAAACCCCTCTCATAAGCCAGACAATCATCTGGATCTAACCGCCCACACCAGCTTTGTTGCACCTCTCCCTGTCAGCACATAAAACAAACCGATCATTGTAAAAACCAGCTATACTATCCAATCCAATAAAAATATATAACATATTTTACCAATTGCTATCATATTAATAAAATAGGCAACTTATCTCTATATAACACGGCTTTAAAAACCCCCTAAGAAATACATTCAAAGCGCTAAAGGCTGATGGCTGAAGGCCGACGGCTAATAAAAGGACGGTGCTCCCAAAAGTGAAAAAAATCCTCCTAGCCCTCTTAGGCTTCCTAACCCTACTAGTGGCCTTTCCCAACATTTCTCTAAAACTTTACCAACTAATCAATCCACCACAAATCCAATCCGTAGGCACAACCGTTAAAATGTACAACCACCAAACCCAAAAAATTGAATCCCTCCCGCTAGAAGAATACATCGTCGGCGTAGTGGCAGCTGAAATGCCGGCCTCCTTCCCAGTGGAAGCACTAAAGGCACAATCCGTAGCAGCCCGCACCTATATCATGCAGCGCATGGCCCCGGGAGGCGTAAAAAATGCACGCTACCCTGGAGCGGACGTATCCAGTGACCCCCGGGACGGACAAGCCTGGATCTCCCGAGAGGAGATGGAAAAACGTTGGGGCAAAATAAAATACCTCGAATACTACTACAAAATCCAATGGGGAGTGGATGCCACCAGAGGACAAGTAATAAGTTATAAATCCCAACTGATATTCCCGGCCTTTCACGCCTCTTGCGGCGGCAGCACCGAAAACGCCGAAGAAGTCTGGGTTGCCGCACTCCCCTATCTAAAGGGAGTAGACTGCCCCTACTGTGCTGACCCAGAGCCGGATAGACAAGTAACCTATACCCTGGCAGAAATAGACCAAAAACTAAAAACCAACCTATCAGCCGTACCCGTGTCAACCACCAAAAACCAGGCCATCAAAATTACCCAGGAAACCGCAACCGGCCGTCCCAAAGAAATCGAATTTGGCAACAAAGAATACCCAGCCACCCTACTCAGAGAAATCCTAAACCTTCGTTCCACCCGCATCTCCTGGAACATCAACGGCGACAAAATTACCTTCACCACCAAAGGCTACGGCCACGGCGTCGGCCTTTGCCAATACGGCGCCAAAGGCCTAGCCCAACAAGGTAAAAGCTATGAGGAAATACTGAAACATTACTACACCGGCGTAGAAATAAAAACCATGAAATAGGATAAGGGGTCCGGCTCAAATAAGTGAATTATTCAAGCCGGACCCCAGCGTATATTCACCCCCTTATCCTGGCAATACTATAACCAACGAAGCACGACTACCAAAGGGGATGAAACTATGTGGCCCTTCGAAAACTCACTACGCAACCAATTACGCAACCAAGACCTCATGAAAAAATACCGCAAATGGCTAAAAAAATGGCTGCTCAAAGGAAACGGCAAATTTAATGCCGCCGCACGAATCAGTGCAGTGGTAGTCATAGCCCTTCTATCCGCCTACGGCATATACAACTGGCAAAATGACCGGACAGTAAAAGATGCCGTCACAGGAAGTAATACCAACCAAATAATTAAAGAGGACTACCAAAAGAAACCAACCACCCAAGAACAAAATAATACAGAGACAGCAATACCCAAAGCAAAAAATACCACCACCGTAACACAACCGAATGTAAACCCGGAGGAAATGGTCAAACCAGTCATGGGCCATGTACTCACAGGAGTGGGTATGACCTTCTCCGAAGTCTTTAAAGACTATCGCTATAACACGGGAGTTGCCCTAGCCGGCGACCAAGGCACAGAAATTAAAACGGCACTGGCCGGGACCGTCTCCGGGATTTCCACTGCAGAAAACAACACCATGGTTGTTACCCTAAGACACGATAACAATTGGGAATCCTCCTACAGCGGTCTAGAAAATGTTCAAGTCCAAACAGGACAACAGCTTGACAAAAACCAAACCCTTGGCACCCTGGGCAAAAACAGCAGAACCAATGGTGTTTTAGAGAATCACTTGTACTTCCAAATCACCAAAAACGGTGAACCAGTAGATCCTAATATCTACTGGAAATAAATTATAACTTGTCATTGCTCATCCAAATGGCCAATTTAAGGCCATTTTCTTTTTATTTTGTGACATTTCTCCTACCCCCCCGCATATATTTAAGTAAAAAGTAGCTCGGAGTGAAGTAATACCAAAGAAGACATCCATTCTCACACTTCTGACTTCTAACATCTCACGTCTCACTTCTCAAATGGGGGGTAGTAAAATGCAGGACTACATCCAAAAGCGGGTGCTGGACATATGTGCGTATATTTTAGAGACCAGGGCTACCGTAAGAAAAGCGGCTCAAGTCTTTCAAGTTAGCAAAAGCACGGTCCACAAAGACATGACCGAACGACTCCCGTCCCTAAACAAACACCTGGCCCAGGAAGTAAAAACCATACTAGATGAAAACAAAGCAGAAAGACACCTCAGGGGCGGAGAAGCCACCCGTAGAAAGTATAAAGAAATTAGTTAGTCAAAAAACAGAGAAATTTTGCAGATAAAGAGGGATTTACACAGGAAATAGAGAATCCTACATTTTTAGGATAATCTGCCATTCCTGTTTTTCTTTTCATAGACCTAGTACAACCACCCAGCTTGAGGGCACTACGTAAGGGACAAGCCCCAGGCTTAAGCTAATGTTTTGGGGTCAAGCCTTTGGCTATTATCTTTTAGCTTTTTGAAAACAACACAGGAGCTAAGAAATTCGATACGTTATGTAATAGCAGTAACCCTTAGTGTACCAGAACCGTAAGAAATACATGCAATAAAGCTGCGGCTAACAAGAGTGACCGCTAAAACGCAGGTCAGCGAACTACCCATCCAATACAAACAACAAGCTAGGAGGAACACCAAAATGTTTGGTCTCAACACCGATATAGGAATAGATTTAGGAACCGCCAGTGTTCTGGTATTTGTCAAAGGAAAAGGCATCGTACTCCGGGAACCCTCGGTGGTTGCCATCAACAAAGACACCGGAAAAATCATCGCCGTAGGCGAAGAAGCCCGCCGCATGCTGGGCCGTACCCCCGGCAACATTGTCGCCACCCGCCCCCTCAGGGAAGGTGTCATTGCCGACTACGACGTAACCGAAAAAATGCTCCGTTACTTCATTAATAAAGCCAACGGCAAAAAGTGGTTCTTCCGCCCCCGGGTTATGATCTGCATACCCTCCGGCGTCACCGGTGTCGAAGAAAGGGCCGTCCGCCAAGCCTCCGTCTCCGCCGGAGCCAGTACCGCCCACCTCATCGAAGAACCCTTGGCCGCAGCCCTCGGCGCAGGCATCGACATCGCCGAACCCAGCGGCTCCATGATCGTCGACATCGGCGGCGGCACCTCCGACGTAGCAGTACTTTCCCTCGGCGGCATTGTTTGCAGCCGTTCCATCCGCGTTGGTGGTGATAAATTCGACGAAGCCATCGTACGCTATATAAGGAAAGAATTCAGCCTCATGATCGGCGAACGCACCGGCGAAGAAATCAAAGTAGAAGTAGCCACCGCTGTTCCAGAGAAGACACCCGAAAGAGTCACCGAAATCCGGGGCCGCGACCTGATAACTGGGCTACCCAAGGCTGTTACAGTAAGCAGTCACCAGGTTTATAACGCCATAGCTGAACCCCTGGAAGCAGTGATCAGTTCGGTAAAAGAAGTGCTGGAAATGACCCCGCCGGAATTGGCGGCAGATATTGTGAACAAGGGTATTGTCATGACAGGCGGTGGTGCTTTGCTGCATGGATTGGATACTCTGATTTCAGAGGAAACTGGTTTGGCAGTTTATATAGCGGATGATGCTATTTCCTGTGTGGCTCAGGGGACAGGGAAGGCTTTGGCCATGATGAATGTGCTGCCGAAGCAGAAGAGTGGGAAGTTGTTTAAGAAGGTTATGGGGTAGACGTATCTTTTCTTAATATCTTTAATAAGGGCTTATATTATTGAAAGGAGCGATAGTATTTATGAAGAGATATTTTATAATTCTATTATCCCTATCACTATTAGTCTTAACAACAGTTGGAACAGCTATGGGTAACCAGGGTGTTGATGTTATTGTAGATGGGAAAAAGCTAAATTTGGATGCCCCGACGTTAATAGAGAATGGAAGGGTTTTAGTACCCCTTAGGGCAATATTTAACGCTTTAGATGCGGAAGTGAATTATAATGAAGTAAATGGTATCATTTGGGCAAAAAGATATGACACGGTCATTACTCTTAAGATGGGCTCTAAGGACGCCTACGTCAACAATACTCATAGGTTTCTGGATGTACCAGCGAAGTCGATAAATGGTCATACGATGATTCCGTTAAGGTTTGTTTCAGAAGCTATAGATGCAAAAGTAACATATGAGAATAATGTGATATCTATTACTAAAAGTAAAGAACCTGTAAAAGTGCATTTTATAGACTTAGGGTCAGGAGAAGCTATTTTTATACAGATAATGGATAAAAGCATATTAATTGATGGCGGGGACTGGGACAACGTCAGCAAATTAACAAGTTTTTTAAGAGATCAAAGGATAAAGGAAATCGATCTTTTGATTTCAACTCAGCCTAGTGAAGAAAATATGGGGGGATTACCTACTATATTAAAACAGTTTAAAGTTAAGCGGTTAATTGATAGCGGAAAAATATCTTCAGGTGATTCTTACCTTAAGTATAAAGAATCCGCAATTAAACAGCAAGAAAAAGGAATGGTATGGGAAACGGTAAGGGAACAGGAAATAAATATTTATGACACAAAGCTTCAAATATTAACAAAATACCAAGATAACATCAAGGAAAGCTTTAAGAGCGCTTCTGTTGTAAGTAGATTTACTGTCGGTAATGTTGGGTTTCTCTTTATGGGGGATGTTGAAGGCAACAAAGAGCAGATGATTAATTATCAAGGCCCAGCCCAAATAATAAAGATAGCAAATCATGGCGGAGAGTACTCTACTAGTGAGTCATTACTTAAGAGTGTTAAACCGCAAGTCGCAATAATATTTGTGGGTGAGGCAAATAAGGATCTACTACCCAGCCAAAAAACGCTGGAACGAATAATTATTAGTGGCGCAAAGATCTATAGAACAGATTTAAATGGTACGGTAACTATTACTACAAACGGAAAAGAATACTCCTTGGCAACGGAGTATAATAATTTGCCCGCTATGAATAGTAGCAAAAAAGAAGCACATCCACCGGTTGACTTTGGGCTATACGTAGGGGACATAAAGAAACAGATGTTTCACTTGCCGGGTTGCTCAGAAGCTAAAAAAATCAAAGTAGATGATAAGGCTTGGTTTACTAGTATAGATCATGCTAAGGAAAATAACTACTTGCCACATAGCATATGCATTCCAAATAGATAAATTGCAATTAATTATTTCAGGAACAAAAGATCAAAAGATAGCGTCTATCGGTTTAGATAACAGGTATTAGTATCATGCTCATGTTCCTTGCAAAATATTTTATAAAAAAGTGATTTTAATTGGAACCTATTGTAGGCTTAAGTCGTCTATCGTTATGTAAAGGGAAACAGGACCTTCAATAATGGAAAAGACCAAAATTTAGGGGTTTTTGCCGACAGAGACACAGAAATCATAATTGACAAATAAATACTGTGTTACATGTGTGGTTGGTAAAAGATCTCGTCAATTTTACAAAAGAATTGAAAGGGGGGGGTGGCGAACCTTTAAAAGGAATGGTTCGTCCAACTAACCAATCAATGATTTGGTGAACTTTTTCCAAGGAAAGGGATCCAACAAATGGGGCAACCCACAAAAACAAAACCAAAAATCCTTGGAATAATATTTAGGAGGGAAATAGATTGAAAAAGAGTAAAAAAGTTGTTTCTAGCTTATTAGCTATGTCGATGTTGGTTGGGATACTTCCCGCTACTGGAGCCTTTGCTGCTTCTGACAACCGTGTTTCCAATGTTCCTATGGTTGCTGATGATTATAAAGGTGAACTTGGTTACTTAACAATTGCAGAAGACAAAGATTATACTGATGACTTCTTGGCTGGCAAAACCTTTACAGTTACTCTCCCGGCAGGGGTAAAAATTAAAAACAGTGTAAACGACATGGTATACTATAAAGACGGTGTAAACGCTAGCTACGCACTTCTGCCTAACGCTAACGTTGTAATTAGCGGAGACTACACTGTAGATATTACCCTTCCTGCTACCGTAAGTAGTACCACTCATGATTTTATTCAAATTCGCCCCAGAGTGGAAATTGATGGTTTTGACGGTACCGCCATTGAGGCAACTGTTGATGGTCTTGGCTCCGGCATCACCTCTGGTAAATTTATCATTGGTGAAGTTGCAGGCGGGGACACTACTGCTACTGTTATAAAGAAAGAGACTGTTGGTGATGGCAACGTCAAAGGTGGCGTTATCCGTATTACTGAAAATAGCGTAGGTGCTATTGGTGACGATCCTCAGGTGATAAAATTAAAATTACCTAAAGACTTTAAATGGAATGTAACTGATACTGTAAATAGCGTTGCTTTCTTGGGTGGTTTTGAAGGCGCTGCATCTATAGTAGCTGACAAGAGTAACCCTGAAGATCGCACTTTGGAAATTAAAATTGATCCCAAGGATAGCCGTACACAACGTGGTATTATCCAAATCACCCCCTACTTCTCTGCAAAAAATGACGCTGACTTTGGCGATGTAACCGTTGAATTGTCCGGTGACAAAGTAGATGATGCAGATCTGATTGTTGCAGAATACGCTGATTATGGCGCAACCGTGAAGTGTGATGGAGACCCGGAAGAAATTTTTGCTGGTGAGACAGAGCAAGAATTACAAACCCTATACATCAAAGAAGATGTTAAGGGTAGTATTATTGCTGACCGTAAAATCAACATTAAATTCCCAAGTTGGGTTAAAATTTCTAAAGCCAGTTTGGTAAGCGGCTCAAATAAAAATCTAACCTCTTACACTATTGACACACCTACTGGCGAAGACAATGATCTTGATATCACTTTAAAACCTAATGGTAATGGTAAGGTTGAAATTAAAATTGACTTCGAAGTGAGTGTTCAAGCTGACAAGTCTGGTGATGTTGAAGCGGTAGTTACTAGTAAAGCCGGGATTGAAGGAAAAGTAGTTTTAGCAAAAGCTATAGCCCCCGTAGCTCTTGAAGCCACTGTAACCAACGTTAAGATTGGTGCTAAAGGCCAGGCTATAGGTGATATCATTATCACCGAAGGTAAAGACGAAGGAATTAAGAAGGGTGACCTGAAACTGGTTCTGCCTAATAACGTTGATTGGGATGGCACTCCAAATGTACAAGTGATTGAAGGCAACATCGATATTGATGAAGATGGTGTTGATACCGATGATGAAACATTAACCATTCCTGTTAAGTCTACAAGTGGCAAAGCCAGCAAGATTAAAATTTCTGGCATTAAACTGTCCGTAGATCGTACCGTTCCTGAAGGATCTGTAGAAGTTAAAGTTAAGGGTGACGCTGTAGTACTGAATGACAAGAATCAAGGCGTTTCTGGTAAACTAGAAGCTGAAGAGTTTGACACAGACTATGTTGTTAAGGCTATGATTGCTAACGTAGCTACTCCCGCTCCCGAAGCAGGTACTGCTATCTTTAACGTAGGCTCTTCAATTTATACTGCAGCTGGAGTAACTAAAGTTATGGATGCTGCTCCATACATTAAGGATGGTCGCACCTACGTTCCAGTTCGTTACTTGGCACTGGCTATGGGTGTAATGGAAGACGATATCGGTTTTGAAAATGGTGTTGTAACTCTGAAGAAGAATGATGTAACTCTGAGCCTGACTATTGGTAGCAAGACACTAGTTAAAAATGACACCAACGTTCAAATGGATGTAGCGCCAGAAGTTGTAAATGGCCGTACCATGTTACCCGCCCGCTTCGTTGCTGAAGGATTTGGTGGACTGGTTGGTTTTGCTAACGGTCAAGTAGTAATTTCTCAATAATTGATAAAATAATTAACTAAAGAGGCCCAGACCAACACTGGTCTGGGCCTTTTCCTCAAAAAACTACCTTGTTAACTTTTAGGAAAAAACGAGGGGATTTGCATGAATAAAAAAATAATAATATTGATTTTTTTGTTATCTTTTCTTGGTGTTTGTGGCAATGCTTTTGCGGACAGTGGAAATAAAGATGAGTTAACGTTAAATGATGCAATTAAAAAAGCTTTTACTCAAAGCAAGACATTATCTAGTGGCCAAATGGAAATAGATAAAACAGAAAAGATGTTTGATCGTGTGAGTCAATATATAACATCCTTTCCTATTGATAGGGATTATAATAAAAGCATGGAGAGTCCATACAAATCATATTATGGTTTGGATTATGAATTAAAAAAATCGGAGAAAAGATTAGAAAATGATAAGCGGCAGCTAATTATTGATACAAAAAGCAAGTATTTTAATGTACTATTGGCGCAATATAAAGTTCAAGCTTCTAAATTAAGTTTAACTAAATCTCTTTTAGAGTTATCCAATATCCATTCTAAATATGAAGTAGGCATGGCAACTAAATTAGAGGTTTTATCAGCTGAATCACAGGTAGTTAAAGACAAAACAGGGTTAAAAGAAAGCGAATCTTTACTTGCAACTGCATATAATGAGCTAAATATATTAATAGGGTTAGATTCAAAAGCTGCACCTACGTTAGTTGATGATATAACTTTTTTACCTGTTGATTTTGATAAGGAAACTGAGGTATTAAAAGCAGTTAATAACTCATACGAAACTTGGAATACGGAAGAGGCTGTGAGATACAGTGAACAAATGAAATTTTTTGAGACATACTTAGATGTTGGTACTTACAATGAAGCAATTGCTAAAAACAGCTTAAGGAATACCAAAGAGCAAATTAGTATACAAGCGAGGACGCTTTGTCATACGGTAGAAAATATGAAGGCAAGGTATGCACAAATAGAGGAACAAGAAAAACAACTATTAGAAAATTTGCGGTTGTTGGAGGTTCAACAAAAGGTTGGCATGGTAACGAAGGATAAAGTGGTTGTTTCAGAATTAGCTTTAGAAGAATTGCGAGTTGCTAAAAAGGAATTAGTGTTTAACTATTTTATAGCAATTGATAATTTGAAGAAATTAACAGGTGAATTAAATGTAAAGATTAGTTAATAACTAAGTATATTTCATATTAATATTTTGCCCACCTAAGAATTGTAGTATAGAAAAAATTCAGTTGGTGGGCTTTATTTTCTCTTATATAGGGTATAATTCTAACTAGTAGTATTTGATAGATATTTACGGGGGGTAAAAGATATGACATTAACACTAAAACTATCAGTTCACCCTGATAGAGTTTATAAAAAATCAATAATAGAAGAAGAACTAATAATAAAGGAAATTAATGAGTTACCCCCCCTTGCGGAGGGTCAGGTATCAATCGATAAAAGCTATATTGTACATTATGATGATCAAATTGAAATGGGCCTTTATTTGAGAAATGCTTCATCTGACACACTCTACTTCGGTCAAACCACTTGTGAACTATTGAATAATGAGGGGAATATAATAGCAAAACAATCTTTTGATTTGAGTAAAATGGGTGATATAGAACCTTTTTCAGTTAGGCCATGGGAAGTATTCTTTGATAAAGAAAATGTTTATAATACTGATTTGTTAAAAGATGGGGAAAATTATTCAATAAGGTATCAGAAGAGTGAAGGAAAAGAACCCTACGTAAAAATAGTTCAGGATAAAGAACCCGACCCCCTTAACGAAGAGGAATTATCAAGGTTAAATCAATTTATAAGAGCTTTACCAACAGTTAAGGAGAACACGATTAGTGTATCTCCATTTGATATAAAGAAAAATAATGTGGGAGAACTGTTAGTAACAATTATTGTTAGGCATGGTTGTACTAACCCTGTTAAGCTTTCAAGATTTCAACTGGGCGTTATTGACAACGAAAACAAATTGATAGCAAAAGCGGTCTTTAAAATTGAGGAACATGTTCTAGAACCAAATTTTTTCTTTTTAAGAACATTTACATACCCCCCTGAATTAATTTTAGAAGAAAAAATGGATCTAAGCTCATGGAATATACTAGTGTTTTAAAATGAGTTAGGTTTAATAAGTTGATTATGTAAAATAAAAGTTACAAAATACATAAAATTAAGGGGCGTAAGATAATGGATACCTTTAAAACATTAGAAGATAAGGTTACATATGTAGAAACACTGACTTGTGTATCAACAATGGATGAAAAGGTCACAGAAAGTAGTAAAATACTAATTTATAACATTTTATCCAACTACAATTTATCAGAACATTATGCGGATAGGATTTGGGAAAGGGTTCGACAAAAAAGAAGTCTTGAAGATATACTATCACCCATGGAAGATATGGATATAAAAATAAAGCAACTTTTTATTCAGGAATTAGTCATGGTATTTTTGGCAAGCGAAAAATACCAGAAGGAAAAAAGAACATTAATAAATGTTTGTAATATATTTGGAATTAATACAAGACTAGAAATGATAAAAGAACATGTTGTAAGAATATTGAGAGAAAAGAAGGGTAAAACAGGTAGTAATTAAGTAATGATTTTCACCTAACTTTCATTATTAATACATGAATTATACTACAATTATTGGATTATAAAAATTTGTTGATAAAGCCATCTATTGCTGTAGAATTTAGTAATAGATGGCTTATAAATTTTTAAAAATTAAACTGACGGAATAGCGATAATTATGGTTAAATTTTCTAGTAGTTTCAAATATTACAGCTAGAATTTTATATTTTAATAAAAGGAATCCTGTCAACTGTTGTAGAAACTGAGTAGTGGTAAAATTAATTAGATAGGAGAGTATCATGAGTACCGTAGTAAAAGCTACTGAGAATATATTTCCGATAAATAGGGATCCCTTTCAAATTGTTACTATTCCTGAAAAAATCTCTTTCTGGGCAATATCAATTCTACTTTTTTTTGCTCCTTTCTTTAGAGGATTATTCTTTCCTGAGGAACAAAGATTAGCACTACTACTAGCAGCAGTTGTCTTTTGGCTTATTTCTTTTGCAGGTTATTTAGACAAAGACAGGTGTTTTTTTTCTAACCCCTTAGAGTATCTTTTGTTGGGACTGTCTATAGCTTACCTATTAGCAACCCTAAATGCTGCTAATTACGGCTTATCAATAGACGAATTATTAGAAAACCTACTGTATTTTGCAGTTTTTTGGTCAGTTTCCAGAATTATCCGCTGCTCTGAAGATATAGAAAAGATTCTTCTTGTCATACTTTCTGCTGCTGTACTGGTTTCATTAGCAGGGTTATTTACTGCATCAGGTTGGTTAAACATTAAAGATGGTTTTCTTATTAACGATGGTGGCACCATAGCTTCAACCTTCCAATATAAGAATTCGCTGGCATCATTTTTGATTGCTACTATATTTATAGGATTATATTTATATAACAAGGCGCCTAACAGAGTTATAAAATATATACTAAATGTATCCAACTTCATCATGTTACTGGTATTTTTCTCTACGCAATCCCATGGCGGATATATTATATTCACCATTTTTAGCATTGCCTTGTGGATTCTTAATCCAATAGAAATGCGATTTAAAATAATTCTAAACACAGTAGTAACCGGGTTAATGGCATTGGTTGGAAGTAGATTGTTTCTACAAAGTATTGGTGCAAACGCCATTGGGCAGGCCTGGATATGGATCATGTTGGGAATTATGCTTTCTTTAATTGTAACCTTATTATTAGAAAAAATTAATAAAAGCGGTAAAGAGCCAAAGATACCCTTTAAACATTTGTTAGTAATTACCACTATAGCCATCATTATTTTATGCATTGTAATGGCTATCACCGGAGTATTTCAAATACTATATGAAAAACTTCATATGTTTGGTGCAATGGAGCGTATCACCATGTATGAAGATGGTCTAAAAATGATTAAAGAAAAACCCCTATTAGGTTGGGGTGGTGGTGGTTGGACCGATGCTTATACTATGTTTCAAGGCTATGGCTACAATGTTCGCCAAACACATAGCTATTTTATACAGTTAGCTATTGAGACAGGATTTGTAGGTTTAGCAATTGCCATTTCTTTCTGGGTGCTTTTTCTAGCAAAGGCTTATAAAATATATAAATCATCTATCAAGAATCCCGACTTAAGTTCTATTGCTGCTACGTTGATTTGTTCAGTACTGGCAATTATCTCCCATGCCGTATTTGACTTTGACTTGTCTCTATCAGCCTTGACTATAACTATGTACTCGCTTATTGCATGCTTAGTAGCGATAGATTATAACCAACGTAGTGATTCAAAAAATAAACAAGGGTCAATCTCCGGCTGGGGGTTAAAATTCTCACTTTCAACTGTTATGACTCTGCTGGTATTAGTGTTTACCCTTACAGTTGCTTCATCTAACAACCTATACAATGCAACCATGGAAGCAATTCAAGCACGCGATGGACAAAAGGCAGTAAAATATATTGGCCAAGCAATAACCATAAATCCTTTCAATTCGGAAAACTATGCCCTTGCCTCCCAATTACAAACCGCCCTGGGAAAGGGAGATAAAGCCGTCGAATATGCAGAAAAAGCAGTAGAAATGGCCAGATATAACCCTAATAGATATTCTGAGCTAGCCATTGTTTATTTAAGAAATGGCGAAAGTGAAAAAGCAGTTAAAGCAGCTCACAAGACAATAGAATTAGTACCATTAAAAGCACCCTATTACGAGACTTATGCAAGTGTATTAACGAGTGCGGCAATAAATGAATTGAGGTCTGAAAATCCACAACAAGCAGGGGCGTATGTAAATAGTACTTTATCTATTCCTATGAAAATAGATAAAGTACTAGCATCTGTTAGTCCAGAGAAGAGAAGATTATGGGAATATGGTCAACCCTTAGTAGTGACAGACAAAATTAAACTACAGCTAGGAATAGCATATTTGCTGCAAGGAAACATAGATCAAGCAAATATGTATATAACGGAAGCAGCACAAAATCAGGAGGTACAAAAGGAAGCAATTCTTTGGCAAGCATTACTTGCTGAAAAACAAGGAGATAAGAAAAAGGCAGAAGAAATATTGAACGCGGCACAAAAGGATAACCCAAATATTAAGAAACAGTTTGAAGAATTATCTAAATTAAAAAGCTTAGCGAACTAATATAAACTTGGTAAAGGGAGGTGGTTAGTATGGATGGGGAACCGGTTACACTTCAGTGCCGATCGAAGGTCTCAAACACACTGTCCACCACAAAAAAAATACTAACCATACCATCTCTTATTATTATTGACGGGCTTGCCATTGGAATTAGTATATTCTTAGCTTATGTTATAAGAACATACGTATTACCTGAGCTATTTCCGGGATCCTTTAAACCAAAACTATTAGCGGATACCCTCCAAAATATCTGGTGGTTGCCGATGGTGCTAATATCTTGTATGGCCTATGAGGATCTTTACCAAAAAAGGCTTCCTTTTTGGAAAGAGGTTGAAAAAACACTTAAGTCCTGTACATTGGCACTGATATTTTCTATATCATTGCTTTACCTGGCAAAAATGAGTAATGAAATATCACGTAGTCTATTATTGATTACCTGGCTGCTTACAATCGTATTAATTCCTTTGCTAAGATATTTGGGGAAATTGCTACTAGTTAAATTAAATATCTGGAGCAAACCAGTTTTGATTTTTGGTGCAGGGAAAACAGGTGAATTAATCTTAAAGGCATTGTGCCGTGAACAAACCAT
Source organism: Desulfotomaculum sp. (assembly GCF_982386235.1). Classification (NCBI taxonomy): domain Bacteria; kingdom Bacillati; phylum Bacillota; class Clostridia; order Eubacteriales; family Desulfotomaculaceae; genus Desulfotomaculum; species Desulfotomaculum sp. The sequence continues at coordinate 49,585 of NZ_CEVWQM010000021.1, forward strand.
GGGCTACGATATTGTAGGTTTTTTAGATGATAATAAAAAAATTGCAGGTATTCCTACACCTTTAACTCGCCAAGTAATACCGGTTTTAGGAACCTTTGAAGATGCAGAGAAAATCATTTCTATGTACAAAGTCAACGAAGTTATCGTAGCCGCACCAGGTATTCCAGCTAAGCAACTGGTTGAACTAACCAACCGTCTCCAACCGATGGTTAATAACGTAATGTTAGTTCCTGATTTATTTGGTTTATCCATGAATGGCATCGAAGTTGAGTACTTCTTTGATGAGCAAGCCCTGTTACTTAATGTAAAGAACCAATTGAAATCCACTCTAAACAGGAGTATCAAACGCACCTTTGACCTAGTAGTGGGTTCACTACTTTTAATTATGTGTGTACCCTTTTTACTATTGATAGCCGCAGCCATAAAACTCGACTCTAAAGGGCCAGCTTTCTTCGCGCAAGAAAGACTAGGACAAGATGGCACCACCTTTATTTGCTATAAATTTAGAACCATGTTTACCGATGGGAACAACTTATTAAAAAAATACCTTTTAACTAATAAACAAGCCAGGGACGAATGGGCAACCTTTAATAAGCTAAGGGGGCATGACCCCCGTGTTACCAGGGTTGGCTTGCTTTTAAGAAGGTTTAGCATTGATGAACTACCCCAACTGCTTAATGTGATCATAGGTGATATGAGCCTAGTGGGTCCACGCCCCTACCTGCCACGAGAAAAAAAGCAAATGGGCAATTGGATTTATGATATTCACGTTGCCAAACCGGGAATTACCGGACTCTGGCAAGTTAGCGGGCGGAATGAGATAGAATTTGGGGGCAGGTTAAAATTAGATACATGGTATGTGAGGAATTGGTCGATGTGGTTGGATATAATCCTTCTTTTAAAAACAATTCGGGTTGTATTAATAAGGAAAGGAGCATATTAGGCTTCGCTAAATATAGATGTTATTAAAGTGAGGGAGATAATTTGATTTATTACGTAGTAATGGCAGGAGGTAGGGGGGAACGCTTTTGGCCAAAGAGCAGAAGTAGTTTACCCAAACAATTCCTAAATATTACAGATGATAAAAGCTTATTGCAATGCACAATTGAACGTCTGAAAAGAATTGCATTACCCCAACAAATATATATCGTAACTAATGAAGAGTATAGTGATATAGTATTTGAGCAAATACCTGAGATACCAAAAGTTAATATTCTACTGGAGCCTTACGGAAGGGATACTGCGGCGGCTATTGGCTATGCAGCTATACATATCTATCAAGAGAATCCTAATTCTGTCATGGCGGTATTGCCAGCTGATCATGCAATTGATGGTGAACATGAATACCTAAGAACACTCACCTTGGCTACCCACATTGCCGCTCTTCAAGACACTTTGGTAACTATTGGAATAAAACCTACGAGGCCGGAAACTGGATATGGATATATTGAATGTGGTAACTACAGTGAAAATGGTGTGGCTTTCGAGGTAAAACGTTTCAGAGAAAAGCCGGATACAAAAACTGCAAAAGAATTTATTACTAACGGAAACTTCCTGTGGAATAGTGGCATGTTTGTTTGGAAAACAGAGGTGATCTTAGATAAGATAAAAGAACATCTTCCAGAACATTACGAAGGCTTACAGAAACTTTTTAAACAAATAGAAGAGGGCATACAAATTTCGAGCTTAAGGGATGTATATAATAAATTTGGAAAGGTTTCCATAGACTATGGAATATTGGAGAGAGCTAATAACATAGTTGTGGTTCCAGCGAATTTTACGTGGGACGATGTAGGTAGTTGGCTTGCTATGGAACGTATGCTAGGAAAAGATATTAATGATAACTCTACCTATGGACCTGCAATGTTGGTAGAAACTTCAAATTGTATTATATATTCGACTGGTCCCTTGGTAGCTACAACAGGGATTGAAAATTTGGTGGTTGTAGCAACAGAAGATGCAGTATTAGTTTGTACTAAGGAAAAAACACCGGACTTAAAACAAGTAATAGGTAAAATAAAGGATTCTAGTTTTCAACATATTCTTTAAGGTATTCAGGAGGTCAAAATGAAAAAGGCGTTGATAACAGGCATTACTGGCCAGGATGGAGCATACCTAGCTCAATTACTCTTAGAAAAAGGGTATAAAGTTTATGCGATAGACCGTAGGACAAGTACTGTGACGTATGAGCGATTAGATTATCTTAATATAACTAATGATATAGAAATACTAGATGGCGATTTGACAGATCTGTCTTCTTTAATTAGGGTATTGAACTATGCAAAGCCAGATGAAATTTATAATTTAGCAGCCCAGAGTTTTGTAGGTACATCTTGGGAACAACCAATTTTAACAGCTCAAGTAACTGGAATAGGTGCACTTTATTTATTAGAAGCCATACGTATATTAGGTTTAAACTGCAGGTATTATCAAGCAAGTACCAGTGAAATGTTTGGTAAAGTTCAGGAAATGCCTCAGACGGAAAAGACACCCTTCTACCCAAGAAGCCCTTATGGGGTTGCAAAATTATATGCACATTGGATAACTGTAAATTACAGAGAAAGTTTTAACATGTACAATTGTTCAGGGATTCTCTTTAACCACGAATCCCCCATAAGAGGAAAAGAATTTGTGACACGCAAGATTACTAACGCAGTAGCTAGAATTAAATGTGGTTTGCAAGATGAACTTCGTTTAGGAAATCTTGATGCAAAACGAGACTGGGGATACGCAAAAGATTTTGTAGAGTGTATGTGGTTAATGTTGCAACAAGGGAAACCTGATGATTATGTAATAGCAACAGGAGAAACTCATTCCGTTCGTGAATTCTTAGAAATTTCGTTTAGCTATGTTGGTTTAAACTACGAAGATTATGTAGTAGTTGATCCTAAGTTCTTTCGTGCTGCTGAGGTAGAAATACTGTTAGGTAATCCACAAAAAGCTGTGGATAAACTTGGTTGGAATCCTACAAAAACCAACTTTAAAGAATTGGTAACGATGATGGTTGAAGCAGATATGGAACGAGTTAGAAGGGAATGCAGATAATGACTCGTGCATTAATTATTGGGGTTAGTGGCTTTGTTGGAAAACATCTACTACCATATTTGTTCGATAAAAATATAGAAGTCGCAGGAACTTATCATAGATCAGATAATTTATTATTGAAAAATGTTAAATTGTTTAAGTGTAACATTTTAGATAGACAAGAGGTAAATAATGTGATAATGAAGTATCGGCCAGATTATATTTTTCATCTGGCCGGACCTTCTTATGTTGCTGATTCCTGGGATAAGGAAGAGAGAATATTTGAAGAGATTAATTTTGGGACAAGAAACGTACTTCAAGCTGCAATAAATCATGTTCCGAATTCAACGGTACTTTATGTTAGTTCTGCAGATGTTTATGGAGACTTTAGTCCAGAGGCGATACCTCTCATGGAAAGTGTCAACCCAAGGCCTACTAACCCTTATGGTTATTCAAAGGCTTGTTCGGAATTGCTTTGTTTAGAATACTTCTATAAATATAATCTCAATGTGATTATAGCAAGGCCTTTTAATCATACGGGTCCTGGACAAAAGGAGAGTTTCTTTTGTCCGGCATTAGCCAAGCAAATTGCCAAAATCCTGTCAGGGTTTTCGGAGCCCAATATTATTATGGGAAACCTTGAAGTGGAAAGAGATTTTTTAGATGTTAAAGATGTTGTTGCTGCCTACTATATGTTAATGACCAGTGGAAGAGCGGGTAATATATATAACATATGCTCAGGTAAAACAATAAAGTTAAAGGATGTTTTAGAGACAATGTTAATTAAGACAAAGTTGTTATCAAAGGTTACAATTGAGGTAGATCCAAGTAAAATAAGACTAGGGGAACAAATGCAGATTTGCGGAAGTTATGAAAAAATACGGAATGAGATCGGTTGGGAACCTAGCATACCTTTTGATTCTACTTTAGGAAGCTTACTTGTATTTTGGAGGGAAAAGTATGAACTTCTTTAAAAATAAACGCATAGTAGTTACTGGTGGTTCAGGTTTTCTTGGAAGTCATGTTGTGGAATTGTTGGAGGAAAGGGATTGTAGGAATATATTTGTGCCTAGAAGTAAAGATTATGATTTGCGCAAAGAGAAAGATATTATACGGTTATTCCAGGATGTTGTCCCCGATATTGTCATTCATCTTGCAGCAGTTGTTGGGGGAATTGGGGCAAACAGATTAAATCCCGGCAAATTTTTTTATGATAATATCATGATGGGGACACAACTAATAGAACAATCAAGGCTTCATAATTTGGAAAAGTTCGTAGCGATAGGTACAATATGTTCTTATCCTAAATTCACACCAATACCTTTTAAGGAAGAGGATTTATGGATTGGTTATCCAGAAGAAACTAATGCTCCATACGGTTTAGCCAAGAAAATGATGTTGGTTCAGTCGATGGCTTATAGAGAGCAATACCATTTTAATTCTATTTTCTTACTACCTGTTAATCTCTATGGTAAGAGAGATAATTTTGACCCAGAATCTTCCCATGTTATACCAGCTCTCATAAAAAAATGCGTAGATGCTGTAAGAGAACACAATGATAAAATATATGTTTGGGGTACGGGGGGGGCTACGAGGGAGTTCCTATATGTTGAGGATGCTGCAGAGGCAATTGTTTTAGCCACAGAGAAATATAACAAAAGTGAGCCCGTAAACATAGGCGCTGGATTTGAAATATCTATTAAAGATTTGGTGGAGCTAGTTGCTAAGCTAACCGGTTTTAAAGGACAAATCATATGGGATGCTAGCAAGCCAGATGGTCAACCAAGACGTTGTCTAGATACCGCAAAGGCCTATAATGAATTTGGCTTTAAAGCAAAAACATCATTTGAAAATGGATTAAAAAAGACAATTGAGTGGTATATTAAAAATATTTGATTAACGAGGCTGCTATGAGTGCAATAAATCAACTAAGCCCCATATCTATGTTGCGAAGGATATGGGTATATAGGGAGTTAATTATACAGTTAGTAAAAAGAGATATTCTTGGTAGATACAAAGGTTCATATTTAGGCCTTTTATGGTCTTTTTTGACGCCAATTTTTATGTTGTTAATATATACTTTCGTTTTTAGTGTTATTTTCAACGCTCGGTGGGGAGGGGACGGTAATGATAAGCTCCTGTTTGCTTTTATATTATTTTGTGGATTAAACGTTTTTACTATATTCGCAGAATGCATAAACAGATCACCTTTGCTAATATCGTCAAATGTTAATTATGTAAAGAAAGTAGTCTTTCCTTTAGAAATACTCCCAGTAACCATAATAATCTCGTCGCTAGTAAATGCTTCTATAGGATTTGGAATACTACTGATCGGTCTTTTATTAACTGGCAAATTTCATGTAACTGCACTGCTACTACCTTTAGTAATTCTACCGTTTGTTTTACTTACGTTAGGGATGTGCTGGTTTATATCTTCTTTAGGGGTATATGTGAAAGATATTGGTCATGCATTAGGTACGATAGTAAATGGTCTTATGTTTTTGAGTCCAATTTTTTATCCAATCACTGCTATTCCTAAAGAGCTACAAATTTTATTCTATATAAACCCACTTACACATGTGGTCGAAGGAGCCAGAAAAGTGGTCATCTGGGGGCAGGGGCCGGATTGGGTTAATCTGTTTCTACAATTTATAGTTGGGTTAGTGATAATGTATATAGGTTACGTATGGTTTCAAAAGACTCGTGAAGGTTTTGCAGATATAATATAACCTATTATTAAGGAGATTAAAAAGTGGATACTTCACTTGCGTGTAGTACTAGGTACCTAAAAGCAGAGGGAATTACTGCTGCTTTGTCTGTAAATAAAGTAAGTAAATGCTATTCTATATATGATACCCCTAAAGATAGATTAAAGGAATTGATTTTTAAAAAATTTGGGAAAAATTATGGAAAAGAATTTTGGGCATTGCAAAATTCATCTTTTGAAATATTCCCAGGGGAGACTTTTGGTATTATAGGGCGAAATGGTAGTGGAAAAAGTACATTATTGCAAATTATAGCTGGAATTATTAAGCCAACGACAGGTTTGGTTTCTGTGAATGGCAAAATTGCTGCTTTATTGGAATTGGGAAGCGGATTTAACCCTGAATTTACTGGGATAGAGAATGTGTACTTAAATGGCACATTATTTGGTTTAACAAAGAACGAGGTTGAAAAGCGATTAGATGATATTTTAAATTTTGCAGATATTGGGGAGTTTATTAATCAACCTGTTAAAACATACTCAAGTGGAATGTTTGTTAGATTGGCTTTTGCTGTGGCAACAAGTGTGGATTCAAATATATTATTAATCGATGAGGCGTTAGCTGTAGGGGATGTGTTTTTTAGACAGAAATGTTACTCAAAGCTACAAAAATTAAAGGAAAATGGAACTTCAATCGTTTTAGTATCACACTCAATGAATGATGTAGAACAGTACTGTGATAATGCTATGCTCTTGGATAAGGGTATACAAGTATTTGTTGGAAGTGCCTCAGAGGCAGTTAGGCAATATTATCTACTGGAACAAGCGAACAATACACATCGTTATATTGCCAGTAAGGAAGATAAATCAGAAACCTTTATGAGGACTAATGAAGATAGATTAGGACAAAGGGAAAAAAATAATTATTTTTGGCCAACAAAAGAAGCTTTTTTTGACATATATAATATTGTTCAAATTTCTAATGGTTGGTCTAGGTGCTTAAGTGTTGCACTTACTAATAGCGAAGGACAAGCAAACAGGGTTTTTGAACAAGGTGAAACAGCAGTGTTTTTTTATGAATTTGATGTTTTGCAAGATATTGAAGTTCCTATTTCGGGAATTGCAATCAGCAATGACAAGAATATTACTGTTCATGGGAAGAATACTTTGCAGCATGACACGATAGTTCCTTTAAAGATTGCTAAAGGAAGCAGGGTAAGGTTTAAACAGGAGATACAACTTAGTCTTGCAGTTGGAGAATACACTTTTGAAGTGGGTTTGTCCACAATTAAAGCAGAAGAATATTTGAAAAGAGGTACTTATAATCATGACGAATTAAACAATAAGGAATTTAGAATATGTCACCTAGTTAATATAGGTTCTTTTAATGTTACGTATAGAAAAAAAGGTACTCCGGTTCAGTTGTTACACCATGGTGTATCCGATTTGAAAGGTAATTGTGAAATCCTATCCTTAGATGAATAAACTAATTAGACAGGTGCGGTGGTAACTATGGATAAATTAATTTATATCAATGAATGTTGGTGTGGCTGTAAGGAGTTAGAAGTCTATTCACCGAATTACCTTATATGTAAGAAATGCAAGACCATAATAAGTAATCCCCAACCTGATTATTCAACGTTAACGGTTGCTGATGATGAAGCGGATTTTTATGGAAAAAATTACTGGCTTCAACATGTCAATGAGGACTATGGATATCCAAATATATTTCAACGATCAAGATTGGATCTTTCAGAACGGTGTATATACTGGCTAAAAACTATATTAAAATATAAGCTCCCACCTGCTAATACCCTTGAACTTGGATGTAGTCATGGTGGATTAGTTTTTCTAATGAAATTGGCTGGCTATAATTCTGTAGGTGCCGAAATGAGCCCATGGGTATGCGATTTTGCCCGCCAAATCTTTGATATCCCTATGTTATGTGGTCCACTTGAGGATATTGGTATTCAAGATAGTAGTATAGATTTAATAATGCTTCTAGATGTTTTTGAACACCTAAGTGATCCACTTCATAACTTGAAAAACATTCAAACAAAATTATCAAATGAAGGAATTCTTATACTACAAACACCTTGTTATAACGGGAAAAAATATTCAGAACTAGTTGATCAAAAAGATTTGTTTCTCTCCCAGCTTAAGGAAAATGAACATTTATATTTATTTAATAAGACGTCTATAAAGCAAGTCCTACATAAAAGCGGATTTGGTTATGTTAGTTTTGAACCGTCTATATTTTCTTATGACATGTTTGTGTTTGCCTCTAAGAATCCCCTAAAAACGAATGATGATAAACAGATTGTTGAAACTTTAAAGGGAACTTCTAACGGGCGAATTATACTTTCCATGATAGATATGTATAACGATAACAATAAAACAAGAGATAACTTAAGGGAATGCGAGATGGATAGGGGTGCACGGTTAGAGGTTATTAAGAACCTTAGCTTGCGACTACAGGAATCAGACAAAGACAGATCTGCAAGACTAGAAGTTATAGAAGATATAAGCAACCGTTTACGAGAATCAGATAAAGATAGGGCTGATCGACTAACTGTTATTGAGGACTTAAGCAGACGCATACAAAAATTCCAGAAGGAAAAAGACTTTGAAGAAGAGATACTTAAACAACAAAGACATGAAATTAATGGCCTAATGAAAGAATTGCTCGGGTTAAAAGAGACTTTACTTATGGCAGATAGTCAAAATATCAAATTACAAGAAAAAATACAAAATATAGCAAATGAGGTAACTGCTTTGCATAAGAGCATAAGGGAGTCGACTCGGCTAGGAGTTATTTGGCCAGGTGGAGTTAGTAAAATAAGGAAAGCATTAGACCGCATGTACGAACTATTCAGTAAAAAGAGTTAAAAATCAAGAGGTATATAGAATGAATATAGGAATCAATGTTATTCCATTAAGGCCAGGGGAAGTTGGCGGTATAGAAATTTACATTCGTGATTTGTTAAGACATTTGCTGATTCTGGATAAAGAAAATCAATATATCCTGTTTACTGCGGATTATAATCACGATACATTTGAAGAAAAAGATAATTTGAAAAAAATACTGATACATAAAGAGAACAAAATACCATGTAAGCAATGGTTAAGATTTATACCTAATATACTAATAAGCAAGTTAAGAAGTACAAGGAACTTAAATAAATCAAAAGCATTAATAGATGTGATCGTTGAAAATAAAATTGAATTGTTATTCTGTCCATTTGGTAACTTAGATCCAAGGCCTGTTCATATACCAAGTGTTATAACAATACCCGATTTACAGCATGAATATTTCCCAGAGCATTTCTCTCAAATGGAACTAGAACATAGAAACACCTTTTATCCAGAATCATGCCAAATGTCAACAAGGGTCATTGCTATTTCTGACTTTACAAAGAAGACAATTGTTGAAAGATATGGTATTTCATTAGAAAAGATAAAAACAATTTGGTTAGCCCAGGGCGATCAATTTCAGGATCAGCTTCGTGTAGTTCAATCTAGTACGGTACAACAAAAATATAATCTCCCTTTAAATTTCGCATTCTACCCTGCAAATACTTGGCCCCATAAAAATCATAAAAACCTTATTCTCGCATTTGCCCATTACAAACAGATAACGGGTAAGGAGAAACCATTAGTTCTAACCGGGGCTAGTATAGAAGGGCGTAAAAATATTGAGGCACTTGTTGCTGAGCTTAATCTTGATAAAACCGTATTCATTTTAGGGTATATCCCAAGGGAAGACCTTCTAGGTCTATATCTCTTAGCTGATTACTTAATATTCCCCTCAGTTTTTGAAGGCTTTGGAATACCTATTGTTGAAGCTATGGCCTGCGGATGTCCAGTGTTGGCGTCAAATACTACTAGCCTTCCAGAAATTATTGGTGAAGCCGGAATTTTATTTGATCCTAAAAGCCCCAAAAGTATACTAGATGCAATGATGCTGATAGAGAACTCTCCAGATAAGCGACAGTATATTATCAAAAAAGGATACCAAAGAGCAAATATGTTCTCTTTACGTAAAACAGCACAAGAAACAATAGAAGTGTTTTTTGATGCATATAACAATAGAAAATCAGAAGATTATGCGGTTGCATCGGGTATAGCTGGTGATGCTTGGTTGATTGAGCCAGCAGTATTTACTTTGGTAATCATTTCTGATTGTACACATCTAAGATTTACTGGTGAATTGCCGGGAATAGATTTGATAATTCCACAAGTCTTAGATGTATTCATCAATAATGAACATTTTGAAGTAATTGAGGTTAATGATCCGGGAGAGTTTTCTTTTTCTATTAAGATTAATAATTTGGTAAGAAATAGCTACTACACTATTAAAATCAAACCACATAAATGGTTCGTACCCAGTAAAGTTGGCATGGCGGATAATAGAGAGCTGGCTGTAAAAATTTATGAAATGTATTTAGAAAGTAAAACAGCAAGCAAATGTATATGGAAGTATGGAGGCCGTTAGATGCAAGCACAATACCCATTAGTAAGTATAGTAGTACCTTCATTTAATCAAGGAAAGTTTATTAAGGAGACTATAGATAGTGTACTGAACCAAAACTATCCCAATATAGAACTGATTGTCATGGACGGAGGGTCAACAGATAACACGGTTTCTATCCTGGAAAGCTACAAAAATAGGTTTTATTGGACATCAGAGAAGGATAAGGGTCAATCCGATGCAATTAATAAAGGGTGGTTAAAGTCAAAAGGGGCAATACTTGCCTGGCTAAATTCTGATGACACCTATTTACCGAATTCTATAACAACAATTGTTCATTATTTTAAGAATAACCCAAATATTGATGTGGTTTATGGGGAGGGTTATCACACCTACGAAGATGGCACCATTATGGAACGTTATCCAACCGAACCGTTTAATTTTGAAAGACTAAAAGAGACTTGTTTTATATGTCAACCTACCGTATTCATGAAAAGGGAAGCATTATTAGAAGTTGAATATGTAAACCAGCAGCTTAATTTTTGCATGGATTATGATTTGTGGTTAAGACTAGCCCAAAAATTTAGGTTTGGGTATATACCCGAATACTTAGCAACGAGTAGGCTTTATTCAGAGAATAAAACGCTTGGTCAAAAAGAAAAAGTTCATGCGGAAATTGTGGACATGTTATTTAATAACTTAGGGGTTGTACCACCCTCATGGGTCTACGGTTATGCGCATGCAGTACTAGAGACTAAATACGATAGGAATATCCGTTCCGAGAATCTAAAATTTATAACTAAACTAATTATGCTTTCAACTAAGACGTTCTGGCGATATAACAAAAGATTGCCATTGGGAGAGGTAGGGACAATGCTGACTTGGTTTTCACATGGTTTACTTAAAGTATGGGGACTAAAAAGATGAGGATTGGTATAGATTGCAGCTTGGTACCTGGGGAGCGCGTTGGGGTTGGGCAATACGCCTATAATCTCGTGAATTCACTGTCGCAAGTGGATGATTTAAATGAGTACATATTATATCCTGTTTTTTATTATATCTTTCATCCACAGTATAAGGATGTGTTATGGGATAATCTAAATGCTAATTTTAAGTTGGCATATAACAGAATTCCTGAGAAGTTGTTAAAAGTGCTGTGGAAAAGGGATATCCCTTATTTTAATAGGGGGTGGTTATTAGGTAATGTCGACATTGTTCATACCACTACTTTTGTAGTTCCAGAGATTAACCCTAAAAAACATTTAGTTACAACGATTTATGACGTGAGTTTTGTTACTCATCCTCAGTACCATATGCAGGCCAATGTCCAACACTGCTATAAAGGAACACTTAGAGCTTTACAAAAAGCGGATCATATAATTGCTATTTCTAACTATACGAAGGGTGATTTAATAAACTACTTCGGGGCCAAAGAAGAAAATATTACTGTTACTCATTTAGCTGCTGGAAGTCATTTTAGTGTGCCCTTAGACAATTTAACATTGAATGTGATTACTAAAAAATTTGATTTGCCAGCAAAATTTATTTTGTTCGTAGGGTCTTTAGAGCCAAGGAAGAATGTAATAAGCCTTATAAAGGCTTATTCACTATTATCCAAAAATATTAAAGCCGAGCACAAATTAGTCATAGCTGGGGGTAAAGGGTGGCTAAATAGTGATATTAAAGATATGATAGTTAGCTTAAAACTAGAAGGGAATGTAAAGTTTACTGGTTATATAACTGACGAAGAATTGAAAGGGCTATATTACTTGGCCAGTCTGTTTGTGTACCCATCATTTTATGAAGGTTTTGGGTTACCCGTTCTGGAGGCAATGTCTTGTGGTACGCCAGTTATTACATCTAATGTCTCTTGTTTACCAGAAATTGTTGAAGATGGGGCCATGTTAATTAGTCCTACAGATGTTGAAGAAATATCTGGAGCTATCACCATGATGTTAGAGAATGATGTGATAAAACAATTCTACAAGAGAAAGGCTCAGAAAAGAGTAACTGAATTTTCTTGGGAAAAGTGTGCAATACAGACTCAAGAGGTATACAGGAAAATTATTGACTAATTAAAAGGGGAGGGAAGGGCTTAGCCCGTTTAGATGTTCAATTTAAATGAATTGCCTTGGGACTGTGAAATTATTGAGAAACCGTGGGGAAGGGAAATATGGTGGAGTGTTACAGAAAAATATGTAGGGAAAATATTATTTGTTAAGGCTGGTCACAGTTTAAGTAAGCAATATCATATGGTTAAAAGTGAAAGCATGGTTTTTACCTGCGGAACTGGTACAATAGAAATAGATGGGGAGAAAATATCTATTTACCCTGGTCTTGTAGTAAGTATTTCTCCTGGGACTATCCATAGAGTTGAGGCTACATCGGATATCTCAATAATTGAAGTTTCAACACCAGAACTATTAGATGTTATAAGAATAGAGGATAATTATGGAAGGGAAAAAGCATAGCCCAAAAAGTTGGTATGGTTTAGAAAGTATGTTTAATACTTTTACATCTTATTTAATTATCATAATCTGCTGGTTAATATTCATCTTTCCTAGTGTATTTAATGCACAATGGGGTTTTCTTGATGATCCCCATTATTTATATGTTTCTCAAAACTTATTCAATGATAAGACTATTACAAATGCTATACTTTTCCCAGATAGTGAGTCTGGAAGGTATTTTCCTGTTTATTTTATAATACGATATATCATTTATTCTTTATGGGGACTAAGTCCATTTGGCTTTTACCTAGTCCATTCAATTACATTTCTATTAACATCCTTTCTAATCTTTTGGTTAGTAAATAATTTAACAGGAAGAAATATTACAGGAGTTCTAGCCGTCATACTCTGCATAACAGGTAGTTCCATGGCAGAAAATATATTTACACTTGGCAAGGCTGAACCATTATTAATAAACTTGTTCATATTATTAATTCTTTCATTTATTAAGCTAACAAAGGCAAGAAATTATATTTTCTGCATATTTAGCACAGTTCTTGTTTGTCTTAGTTTTTGGACAAAGGAAACTACTGTTGTACTATTTGTTTTAGCAGGGGCTTATTTAATATTCACCTACCTTCATTATAAATTTACTGACGACAAATGCTTGGTAATGTCAAGTGTATATTTAAGCTTGGGCATATTAGGAGGATATATTCTATCTAGATTGCCCCATTTATTTTGGGGAGGTACTACTTCAAAAACATATATTAGTTATCCAATTACATCAGAACTTATAATAAGTAATGTTAAGTTTTATATAGTTCAGCAACCAGACGTACTACTAATAGGTTTTGCGGTATCGTTATGGCTTATAAATGAATTATTAAAAGTCTTCAGGAACAAAACCAGTCAAGATATTAAGGGCATATATCTGATTTCTAGTATTGTTATAATGGGTTGGGCATATATTGTAGGACTATTAATCTGGCGCTGGCCAATGGGATATTACCTTTTTGTACCATCAATACTCTTCAACATGGTTTTAGCGATTGCACTAATAGATTTTATCAGGGACAATTCCAAACAGAAGCTACTTCTGACTGTAATAATGGGTGTGTTAATAGTAACAAAAGTATATTCTCTATCATATTTCTATTATGTAGGAACAACGCAGCGGTCTCAGGACCAAATATTTATGGAAGCAATAAATCTATACAATAACCTGGGACAACCCGGTCAACGATTATTAGTTGAAAACTGGGAGTTCTATACAGAGCAGGTTACAAACTCCAATATATTTATAAACGAGCTGTATGGAAAAAGTGACTTAAAGGTAGATGGTATCAAAGATTTAGTAGAATCAAGGGAAATTCCAAATGAAATTTTAAATTTATATGGTGTCCAAAATCCACCTAATAATAATACAAGGTGGCCAAGAAAAGGTGATTTTGTCCTGTTACTTACCGGTGATAAATTAGCTCACTGGTCACTTCGTGGAATTGCTCCATTTAAAAATGATTTTTCAATGCTTCAAAAACTAGGTTTTGATCTACAACTATTATCAGCTAAAGAAATCTTCCATAAGTCGCTAATTTACGATAGGTCCTCAAGTAATGTGCTATTTAAAGACACTTTCCTTGGCTATAAACTATATCAGGTCAAAAAACCTGTGCCCAGATTAAATTGGGAGGGAAGATATTCCGATGGTTGGATAGGTAAATCATCTAAATTAACGATAAACCCACAAGAGCAGAAGGTCCTTAACTTTGAAGTATTTACAGCTCTATCGGGCAAAAAGAACAGTCTTAAGATATTTAGTGATGGCAAAATAATTAAAGAAATTAAGGGCATCTCAAATAGGAAGATGAACTTTCAATTAATTGTACCAGAGGAACTAATGCAAAATAGCACATTGGAGTTCACCTTCCTAGTAGAAAATGTATTTATTCCTTTAGAATTAGGAAACAGTAACGATTCCAGGGAGTTAGGGTTATTAATAAATATTATCGATTCTGACAAATAAGTACTAGAATATGATTTTGCAGCAGGAATGGGGGGATTATATGAACAGAAGTAACCCTGTTTTGGGTATAGTGGTACCTTGTTATAATGAACAAGAAGTATTAGTTGATTCTTTTAAAAAATTAGATGAAATATATAGGGAACTAGTTAACTGTAAAATAATTAGTGAAGGAAGTTTTATCTTATTTGTTGATGATGGCAGCAAGGATCTAACCTGGGAGATAATAATTTCTTTAAAGAAGCTCAATCCCCATGTCAGGGGGTTAAAGCTTTCCAAAAACTTCGGTCATCAGAATGCTGTATTAGCGGGCATGATAACAGTTAAGGGAGAAGTTGACTGTGTAATTTCTATTGATGCTGATCTGCAGCAGGATCCTAAAGCTTTGCAGGAATTTTTATTAAAGTATCAAGAAGGTTATGATATTGTTTATGGAGTAAGGAATGACAGATGTAATGATTTACTTATAAAAAAGGCAACAGCACTATCATTCTACAAGCTGATGAATCTTATGGGAGTAAAGCTAATTAAAAATCATGCGGATTTTCGCCTTGTTAGCCAAAGGATACTGGAAGTCCTTTCAGAGTATAAGGAAGTAAATCTTTTTTTAAGAGGGATATTTCCAACGTTAGGTTTTAAAGAAACCATTATTTATCATGATGTTACGGATAGGCTGGCTGGGCAATCAAAGTATTCTATGAAAAAGATGCTATCCTTAGCCTTAAATGGAGTAACATCCTTCAGTATTATGCCAGTTAGAGTAATAACCATAACTGGATTTATCCTGTTTATATGTACACTAATGATGAGTGGGTATGTGTTATATACGGCATTATTTCGACATACTGTTTTAGGCTGGGCATCTACTGTGCTACCTATCTATTTTATCGGAGGTATACAGCTTTTAAGTATAGGATTAATTGGGGAATATATAGGAAAAATATATCTAGAAGTAAAAAGAAGACCACGGTTTATTATTGAGGAAGAAATTTAATTATGAAAGAAGAAATGTATGCTTAAAAACATGGTGATTTTTTTAATCTATACGGTAGCCAGTTCCTATGGTTTATATAAATTAAAAACTTCGGAATTTATTGACTTAAATTTTATTATTGGAACTATTTTCTATGGAGTGGGATTTTTAATCTGGTTTTTAATTTTAAAACTTTTTCCATTATCAGTTGCATTTCCGATGGCTTCGGGACTATTAATTATCTCTACTCAAGTTGTAGGCATTTGGTTCTTAAGTGAACGAACCAACATTTACCAGATTGTAGGTGTGTTATGTATTATTATAGGTATATTTTTAATAAATTTTAAAGTGGGGAATGTTATGGGGAAAATAGAACAGCAGGGAGAACATTTTGAAAGTATTTCCGCTAAGTATTATGAGTCCAGGCAGACAGAAAATCATTTATTTTTAAAGAAACTAATTTGGAATGAATTCTTTAAGAATAAAGTGTACTTGAAGAAAGATAATATTGCGGTACTTGAGCCGATGTGTGGCTATGCGGAAGGAAAAAAAATTTTAGAAAAAAACTTGAATGTAAAGATTGACTACTTTGGGTTTGATTACAGTGATAATTTGATTAATCAGGTTAAAATGTTAGACAATGAAATAAATGTGGTAAAAATGGATGTTACCAAATTTAAGCCCGAAAGAGAATATGATTTAGTCATATTAATCGGGGGGTTGCATCACATTCCCGGCTTTTCAGGCCAGGTAGTTAGTAATATATCTAAATCATTAAAAGATGGTGGTTACTTCATAAATTTTGAACCTACCCAGAATAATTTTCTACTTAAAAAGATTCGAAATAGAATATATGAAAGAAACAATCTGTTTGATAATGATACCGAAAAAGCCTTTGACTTAGAGGAACTTAATCATATTTATACATCAAATAAATTAAAGATTATTGACCAATTTTATCCGGGGCTTCTATCATATGTTCTCTATTATAATCCAGATGCTTTTCCCTTTTTCAATATAGGTAATAAGAACTGTGTTAAGCTTGCTTTTAATCTGGACAGACTGTTTTTACGTAATATAATTGGCAAGAAGCTTTCTTTTGCTACGTTAACTTTACTTCAAAAATAAAATTTTAGAATTCTATTTTTATTGCCTTTTAACTATAAAATTTTACTAGTACCAGGAGGATATCATAAGTGGTGAGTCGATTAATTTGAGGATAATAATAGACGGCTGGAACCTTACAAACATTAAGGCGGGAATAGGTAATTATACCTATAACCTTCTTAGTCATTTAATGTATATAGAAAAAGATAGTAGTACGGCAGTACTACTAAGGCCAAATATGAAAGAAATGGCTTTTAGAAATACCAGTGTGCAGACACTCTATGCAAAAAAATTGTATTCAAAATACTTACCCTGGGATGCGGAGAATATAGGCGGAAAGTTCGACCTTTACCATGAACCAAATTATATTCCACGAGTCTTTAGGGGTAAAACAGTCACCACAATATGCGACATGTCATATAGATTATTTCCTGAATATCACCCGCAACGAAGAGTTGCAGTGTTTAGATTATTTGAACATCGTATGCGTAGCTCAGACAGAATAATAACAATTTCTGAAAACTCTAAGAGCGAGATAATTAAGTTGCTAGGTATTCCTGAAGAAAAAATAGCAGTAACTTACCTAGGGGCATCGAATGACTATAAGCCAATAACACCGCAGGAAGAAGAATTAACAAAGATACGAAAGAAGTACAAGCTTCCAGAGATATTTATTCTCTATGTTGGAACCATTGAACCTAGGAAAAATTTGGTTAGACTGATTGATGCTTTTAATATTTTAAAACAACAAGCTATCTATAGAGATATAAAGCTTGTATTAGCTGGGGGTAAAGGTTGGCTGCACAACCAGATATTTGCTCGTGTCCAGGAACTGAAAATGGGGACGGAAGTATTGTTTACAGGGTATATAAGTGACGAGGATTTACCTTCCCTTTATAACATGGCAATGTTTTTTGTTTACCCCTCTATCTATGAAGGATTTGGACTGCCTCCATTAGAGGCCATGTCTTGTGGAACACCAGTAATTAGCTCTAATACTTCATCTATTCCAGAAGTAGTTGGAGATGCAGGGATTCTCGTTAATCCTTACGATATTGTAGAATTAGCTTGGGCCATGGTGAAAATGGTTGATTCTAATACTCTTCGGGAAGATATGGTAAAGAAAGGATTAGCACGGGCAGCCACTTTTTCATGGGACAAGTGTACTCGGGAAACTCTTCAAATATACAAAGATTGTATGGTAGACTAGTCTTAAGGTACTATTATAAATTATCAAAATTAGTCACACTGTGTTAGATATTTTCATAGCACCCTAATGTGGTGCTTATACGCATATAGCTAGTGGAAGAGTCCCACAGAGGAGTGATACTATGGCAAGATACAGTGACAAATTCGGATTCATTAAGAAAGAGTTATTAAAAACGAGATTAGCCGAGGTAGCCAAATTACCTGGGAGAAATGTGCTACGGACACACTAATGGTGTACGAAGACCGCGTATGAAAAATTAGAATAAAGGTGAAAACATGAAAGTTGCCATAGTTCACGATTGGTTGACTAATATGGGTGGTGCTGAGAAATTGGTGGAAATATTTCATAAGTTATACTCAGATGCTCCAGTCTATACTCTTATTTATGATGAGAAAAATATGTCACCCATTTTTAAAGAGATGGATATCAGGACATCGTACTTACAGTATTACCCTATGGCTAAGAAGAAACACCCGTTATATCTACAAATGATGCCTACAGCAATAGAACAGTTTGACTTAACTGATTTTGATTTAGTATTAAGTTCCTCTACTTCTTGTGCAAAAGGTGTAATAACAAGAGCAGATACTTTACATATATGTTACTGTAACACTCCTATGCGTTATGCATGGGATTTTTATCATCAGTATATGAAAGGTAATAATTGGATGACACGTAAATATATAGCCTATCAAATGAATAAAATTAGGCTCTGGGATAGGCTTGCGTCGGATCGAGTTGATTATTATATTGCTAATTCCAGGAATGTTGCAAAACGGATTAAGAAGCATTACCGTCGGGATGCTGCGGTAATTTACCCGCCGGTCGATACGGAATTATTTATACCTAATTTTAAAGAACCGGAAAGCTATTATTTATGTGCGGGAAGATTAGTTCATTATAAAAGGATAGATATAGCTGTAGCGGCCTTTAATAAATTAAATCTTCCTCTATGGATTGCTGGGGATGGGGTAGATTATAAATATTTAAAAAGGATTGCTGGTTCTACTATTAAGTTTCTTGGCAGAGTCAATAATGATGACTTAAGGTTACTTTATCAAGGTTGTAAAGCGTTTATTTTTCCCGGAGAAGAGGATTTTGGTATTACTCCACTGGAAGCCCAAGCCTGTGGAAGACCAGTTATCGCTTATCGTAAGGGTGGGGCTTTGGAGACTGTTGTACATGGGGAAACAGGGGTGTTCTTTGACGAACAATCTGCTGAATCCTTATCTACAGCAATAAACTATTTATTGATCTATGAAGAAAAGTTTAATTCTGAATCGATTAGAAAACATGCAGAGACATTCAGTGTAAGAAGATTTGAACAAGAGATTAAGAATTTTGTAGATCTTAAATATAGCCAATTTTTATTAAGCTAGGAATTGTATAAAAGAGGTGACATAATGAATACTAATTTTCTAAAGAGCAGAAATGCCTTTAAAGCTTATGATATTCGTGGTAGAGTACCTGAAGAACTAAATGTCGAAGTGGCTTATCGAATTGGAAGAGCCTATGCTGAGATATTTAAACCTAGTAATATAGTTGTAGGGTATGATATTAGATTATCAAGTCCAGATTTATGTGAGGCACTATCAAGGGGTCTTATGGATGAGGGCTGCAATGTAATTGATATAGGTCTCTGTGGAACGGAACAGATATATTTTAGTACATTTCACTTAGAACTAGACGGCGGTATTATGGTTACTGCTAGTCATAATCCACAAAATTATAACGGAATGAAGTTAGTACGACAGGGTGCAAAACCTATTAGTGGGGATAGTGGTTTGCGTGAAATTGAAGAAAGAGTAGTTAATGGATACTTCAAGACCAGTGTAGAAAAAGGTAAAGGTGCTTATAGAAAGCTAGAAAATAAAAAACAATATATAGATCATTTGCTTTCCTATGTAGATAGGGCCTTATTAAAACCGCTTAAAGTAGTTGTAAACGCAGGTAATGGATGTGCTGGGTCTGTTATTGATGCACTTGAAAACCACCTGCCATTTCAGTTCATAAAAGTACATCACCATCCGGATGGTAGTTTTCCCAATGGTATACCTAATCCTCTTTTACCTGAAAACAGGAAGGCAACCTCAGAGATGGTATTAAAGGTTGGTGCAGACGTTGGAATTGCTTGGGATGGTGACTTTGATCGATGCTTCTTTTTTGATGAAAAAGGTGATTTTATCGAAGGATATTACATAGTAGGTTTGTTAGCACAGTCCATATTAAGACAGTGCTCAGGAGCTAAAATAATACATGACCCTCGATTAACGTGGAATACAATTGATCTAGTTAATAAAGCTAACGGCATACCTGTTCAGAGCAAAACAGGACATGCCTTTATTAAAGAGCGCATGCGTTTAGAAGATGCGATTTATGGTGGGGAGATGTCCGCACATCATTACTTTAAGAAATTTGCCTATTGTGACAGTGGTATGATCCCTTGGTTGCTGGTTTTGGAGATGATGTGCAAAAGGAATAAATCGCTATCCGAATTGATAGGGGAGCGCATATGTATTTATCCAGCAAGTGGAGAAATAAATCGGAGAGTTTCTAACCCTAAGGAAGTTATGATCAAGATAGAAAATAAATATTTACATAAAAACCCTAAAATAGATCGTACCGATGGAATAAGTCTGGAATTTAGTACTTGGCGATTTAACTTGAGAATGTCTAATACTGAATCTGTTATACGTTTAAATGTAGAGTCGAGAAATGACAAGGAGCTATTAACAGTTAAGACTAAAGAAGTATTAGATTATATAGATTCGGCAACCTCTACTGTGGTACCGTACTAGGCTATTTTTCCAGTGGTATATCCTTGTGCTTGCCTTATATACTGAGGGAAGATCTGTATCTGTACATAATATTCATTATGGGAGAAACGACTATGGTTAATTCTGATAGCCAAAGACCAAGTTATTTTTATGGTTTAGATTATTTAAGAGCTTTTTTTGCTATCGCAGTAGTTGCGTGGCATACTAAGGTTTTTGGAATAACGGAACTTTTTGATATTACAAAAATTAATAAATTTCACGTTTCTGCAGTAGATATTGCGTATTTTAATGTGTTATTAATAGCGGTACCATTGTTTTTTCAGATTTCCCTGTTTTTATATATAAATAAAAGGGAAAAACAAAGTAATTATTTTTTAAAAAGAATTAGAGTGTTAATATCATTACTTGTCTTCTGGGTTGTTATGTATATGCTTTTAACCACGGGATTAATTGTAATTCCATTTAGCCAATGGCCATGGTTTTTTATTTCTGGGGGAAATTCAATTTTCTACTTTTTTTCAAACTTAATTTTATTAACAATTATTGCTGAAGTTTTTATAGGTATAAAAGCTAAAATAAGCATTCAAAAATTTTTAGTTTTACAACTGAGTTTACTCTCTATTACCTTTGCTATATTCATTTTTAAAACAAATATAGCAAAGGTGATACCAGAATGGTTTAAAATATTTTTTATTCCATTTTGGAGTCCGACTAATTTTTTTCCATATGTATTTTCAGCTTTTATTATTTATTACATATATCAACAAAAAGTTAGAATTAAACCGGTACTTTTTGTTTGTTTGTTTTTGGCTTATTTATTTATATGTATACTTGAATGGTTATTCCTGCAAAGTGAAATATTCTTTCCGTATGATGGCTATTTCTTCCCCCCATATGAAAGAGTATCATTAATACTAGGATCATCAGTAATTTTGGTATTTGCATTAAACAAAAATATTAAAACAACGCCACCAATAATAAAACAATTATCTGAGATGTCTTTAGGTATTTACTGTGTACACATATTTTTTTCCATTTATATAACTAAGATTTGTCCTCCGCTAAATGCCATAATTTTTTCTAGCCAAGCTTACGTATTTTTATTTGTATTCATAATGGCTTCTATCATAACCTATTTTATAAAATACAAAAGAATTATATAAAAAGATATGTCACAATAGATTTGTGAATATTTCGGGGTGGCAGAGCCACCCTTTCTTCTGGGGTAAACCAGAGGGACGGCAGACTGTTACAAAACCATCTCCATCTCTAGTAAAAATGGTAAAATATAAGCAAGAAGAGTACGAATGGAGAGATAGAGATGGGGTACCTAAAAGGAACAAATAGGGAACAATGTGGGCTATGGGTTTTGGAAGATATGGTGGATGGAGAGAGCATGGCTCGCGTGATCGATCGGTACATTGAGGTACTCAATTTGAGGCAACTGGGATTCACACGAACCATTCCAGCGGATACAGGACGCCCGGCATATCCACCCCAGGCACTGTGCAAGCTGTATGTCTATGGCTATGAGAACGGTATTCGCTCGTCCCGGAAACTGGAGCGTGAAGCACGGCGAAACGTAGAAGTCATGTGGCTTTTGGAGGGTCTTACACCGGACTACAAAACCATATCAGAGTTCCGGCGTGAAAACGTGCGCCCATTGCAAAAGCTGTTCCGGGAATTTGTACGGCTA